>DAHVXO010000134.1 GCA_027356675.1 Symbiobacteriaceae bacterium
ATCTTGGACCGCTTACGCCAGGGGGAACAGGTATCGTTACAGCACCACGCCGTGGCCTGCGCCTAAAGCCGCCCGGCGGACACAGGCAACGTTAAGCCAGAAACCGAAAGGGGCAAACGATCGTGCATCGCTACCTTGACCAGGAGACGGACGTAGTTCACTACTTTCCCGACTGCTCCGAGATAAAGGGGCCGTCCACAGAAGTCGACATGCAGTACTTCCGTGAGCACGCCATTCCCGTGGATATCTGCCAGGAGTGTGAAGGCAGACGGCCCAAGTACCTGATCCGCCGGGTTCGCAGGGAGCGCCAAGGGAATGTCATTTCGGTGCAGACCACCTTTTACGGCAAGGACATGGAGCACAACGCCCTCTGGTTGGAGCAGGTCGAACCGTTTGCGGTAATCAAGCAGTTGGAAATGGTCTCGCCCGGAGTCTGCGATTTCCGGGCGCCCCACCTGGCTGAGAAGGCCATCGCAAGGATACGCTCCAACTCCACTGACCCCGCCCTGATCTCCCTCGATGTCTTGGAGTTCGCTGCCGGTGAGCTCCGGCCCGTCGGCAATGCGGAACCCCAGCGATCGGGCGAGGTACGGTTTCTCACCAGAGAGAGGGGGGCGTTGAACTAATGCCGCTGCAGGAAGTGGACCTGAAGCTGTTTCCGCACCCCTTTGACCGGGTTGAGCAGGAGTGCCAGAGAGTCTCCCGGGTGATTGTTTGGCCCAAGAGCTACGACCTCCGGCACTATCCCCACGGTCACGCCCTTACAGAAGCCACTCGGCAGCCTGCCAACGTCATCGGTCACTGTCTGAGGCGTGCTCAGCAGTTCGGTGCCAGCCCTTGTGTGAGTTGGAATCGTAACAGCCACACCTCACGGAGCATCGTGTACGAGAACCAGTTCATCAAGGTCGTTATTCCGGCGGGTACCTACGGCGATTCGTTTTACGACATGGATACCTGGGCCAAGGCGGTACGCGCGGACCAGGTCGTCGAAGAACAGATCATCAGCAAGGACCGCTGGGTTGTTGACGGTGAACACCGGGAGACCTGGAACAGCGTTTTGCAGAAGGTTGTGACCCAACTCCATGAGCGGTGTGACAGCCTCTGTGCAGCTATGATCGAAGAGATCAAGGCTGCCACGGTGCACCGGGCCATGGAGCGAGAACACAACCTGGTGCAGGCCAGCGCCCGGGTGGCGGACATGGCCGATGCGGTGATCTGACAACCCCTGACCGGCTCACCGCCGGGTCCGGTGAAGGCAACGTTATTCGCCAATGATGGAAGGGGTCTTTTGAATTTGGAGCTTACCCACGGAATGATCGTGCGCGGCAGAGCGGCGGTCGAACTTGTTGAAATCACCCCGCATGACGGCGCCCCCGGGGAAGCGCAGGTAACCTTCTGGAGCGCCACGTCGATGTACGCGGGCGGCCCGGTAGGCATGACCATGCGGATGTGGCAGGCAGCAGAGCGGGCTGAGATTGCCCAGCTGGAGGTAATCCCGGCGATCCCGTGGGTGTCCTTCACTGATGCCGAAGGGAAGCGCTGGTATGGTGTTCTGATCCAGGAGCGCGTCGAGACCTCAACGGAAGGGGTGGCCTACAGCCGGGTGCGAGTGCATGGCGCCTGCGAGCCCGATGCGGACTGGCAGGTCGGCGGCCTGGCGAAAGTGCCCTACTCCCAGGTTGAGTCCCTCACGGAGGCGCCATTCCCTGACCATTTCCGGCAACTGCAGGCAAAGTTCTCCGGTACCGGGGACCTTGGGCCACAAGCATATGGTTGCTGTTAGCCGGCGTCGGGCTACCGCTGTCAAGGGCCCGCTGCTACCTCTGGCTGACCTGGTGGGAAAGCGCGTGAAGGTTTACTGTAACCTGCACACGCAGGGTTACTCCATTCTGCACCGTTCCAAAGGGAAGGAGCGTGTCGTGGCCCATGCCGACCGACTGACCCTGACTTCTGTGGAATTCAGAGTGCAGGAAGGCGGGCGTCAGAGGGCCATTGAGGAGAATGCCCGGAATGTTCACGCCTACGCAATCGGTGTCCTGGCCGGGGCCGGCAGCGAGTCCAGGGAGGAAGTGGGGGTCCGGGTGCGGTATAATCCCTTTCGGACCCGTACTTTCGTCCGGGAGGATGGAACGCCGGTCCACTGTGCCCTGGCCGTACACCTTCTTGATGACAAGCGTGTCTTCGCTGAACTCGATATCGTTGCATGACAGCGCCCATGAGCGACTGCATGAACCCTAAGACTACCCTCTGTGAAAGGAGCGTGACCCTGGTGGTGAGACGTTTGCTACTCCTCATACTCCTGCTGTTGATCACAGCAATGCTTGGCGGTTGCATCTACATGCTCCGGATCCCTTACTCCACGCCCGCCCGCGGAGCGAAGGCAGAAGCCGTCCCTCAGACCAGGGATCACCCTTTCCAGGGGGCTACGGTCGCACAGAATCGTCGATAGGTGTAGCAATTGACAAGAGCCGCTGGTACGCCAGCGGCTCTTGGTTATCCGTTCGATTTGGAGAAGCGTTCGGGGATCACGCCGTAGAGGTGGAGGGAGGCAAGGCCTACGATGGTTGCGGCCGTCAGCAAGACTGTGGCGGTCATGAATTGCCCCAGGAGGAAGAGAAGTACGCCTCCGCAGGCTAACAGACCCCCAAGAGTAGTGGCGGTGACCTTCCTGAATACCTCTGGCGGTCCGGGGCGACGAAACGCGTAAATTCGAGCCACAAACACACCAATTCCTACTCCGACAATGGAGAACACTTTTACCCCGATGAGACCGGCTCCCAGTGCTCCACCTAACAGCAGGATCACATACAATAGACGCTGCGTCGCGGTTTGCTCGGTCATAATACACTCCTTACCCCTTGGAACCTCTGACTCGCCAGGCAGTCACGCCAGCAAAGACAAGCGAAGCGAGTAGGGCTGCCCCGATTATCCCAACAAACATCAGGACGAACCTGTTCCCTACCGCATCGAGGACCTGTCCGAAGCCGGCGGCCTCGATCCCCCGGGCAAGAGCGACACTTGCTAGTGCGCAGACGACAAGGAGCCCGGTGATCCGAAGGAGTACCTTTAGCATACAACAACACCTCAGATCGTGAAATGGCACACGGTCTTGCCCGATTGGCGCCCCGACGCGCACCGAGCGGAAAAACGTTGGTTGTCAGTCGGAGGAGGCGGGGCCAAGTAGGTAATGTGAACCTGGATCATGGTCAGCCCCGCCCTGTTTCGGGTTCTTCGGGCGCCCCCGCTTCTTCGGCCGCCAGGAACACTCTTGGGGGACGTACCAGACTGGCTGGGGAGTCCCTGGGGTTCTCACCCGTTCGGCGCCAGGTACGTTGCGCTGCTGGGCTGCTCGTCTCGCGATATCCGGGTCGCAGCCAATCGCTCGGGCATAATCGGGCAAAGGGATATATCCAGGCGGCGGCGCCGGCAAGGGCTCTGGCAACGGCCTTCTGGACAACTTACTCATTTTCATCAGTTCCTTCTGGAGCTCAACCCTGGTGGAGCCCCCCGCCTTTACTAGATCTACACGTCTGTACGACTGTGGCCGGATTCCCCAGACGTCTAGTTTTAGCCAGTCCCGCGAGCTCGGCCACAGAGAAGCGTCTCTAAAACAATATTACCTGACGTCGGGTAATATTTCAACAGAAGGTGAGCCGAACGAACTTCTTGCTCACACGACAGTTACACGCCTGCAATTTGTATGGTATGATAGTTGTAGTTCCAAGAGGAGGCCCAAACGGGCTTGACTGTCAGGAACGCAGAACCACTTCACGGTTGTGAAGACGGTAGGGCTGTAGCCCGCAGGTGTAGTTATTCGAGGCTCTCGGAGGCGTTGTTTTACGCTTCCGGGGGCCTTCTTGTTCTCCCCAATAGTGAAGGAGGAGTTACTGGTGCCACCAATGGTAGCGTTGCATAGGTCTCAGGGCTCCGGGTAGGGTTCCTGGCGAATCTAATCGATCGGGGCGGTCTGTAGGAAGGGAACAGGGTCAGTTAACGCGACCACAGTCCCGGGCAAGACCGTGCACATAGTGCTTCGGTGGGGCTGTGCGCACTGACGTGATTCGGGCCGCTGTTCTCAGCGCACCTGGTTAAGCCCAAGGCACCTACCCCGCCCATTACCCGGGGCGCGGACAGCCCGTAGTTGCCAGCCGGTGGCGGCAGGGCATCTCCTTGCCGCCAATCCGGTTCACAGCTGCGAATGATCAAGGTGTCGTTTGATCCACAGAAGGAAGGAGGTCGTTATCCCCTGTTGGACCTGAGGCTATACCCTGCCACTGTTGCGGGGAAGTTCACGATCTCGCGTTGGTTCACATGAAGCTCTGCAAAGTGTGCGGACAGAAGGTCAAGCAGCTCAAGACCATGCACATCATGGAAGTCCATGGCCTGACTCAGGATGAGTACGAGCTGCGTTATGATCGCAAGTCAAAGCAGCAAGCAGCAGCCGAAAGGATGCAACTCGGGTTCTGGGAGCTGGTTGCCACGAAGTGGAGTCGGCCGGTTCCGCAGAACGCAACGGGTTCGTCCAGGTAGGTTCCGTTATACTGGCCCACCGTGGGCATTCCCCGTCATTACAAGCCGGGGGATGCCCCCCGGCGGGAGGTTGTCGTTATGCACCTGCTTCACTTTCGCGAGGGGCAAGCACCAGTGCGTGTCCCCAGCCGTGCCACGGTTCAGCCGTTCGGCCTAGATTGGTTGCTGAGGCATTCAAAGGCTCTGGCTCAACGAGCCGGCTTCGACAGCCGACTGGAGGTATGGCGAGCGGACTCCGTCTCCATGACCCCGCTCAACCACTGGAACAATCCCGATCTGGCCATGATTGATGTCGAGGCTGTGATCCGGCAAATGGTTGTGCGAGGGGTGAACTCCATCTTGGTTGTGGCCCATGAGTCCACAACGCAGGCGGAGCAGGCTCACCGCTCCCTGTGGCTCCGCTTGATGACGGCGGCCAGCGAGTACGGCGTTCAGGTCAGGGATTACACCTTGGTCTGGTCAGACCCCACACCTGGGCCTCGAGCTGCGTAAGTCGAGCACAGGCACCGTTCTATAGCTCTTCGTTTACCGTGCTGGCGGCTTCCCCCAACTTTGGCCGGGGGAAGCCCCCGGCAGGAGGTATGAGGCTTGATGAAACCGTTAGAAGGAGTAAGGCGGATCGTCTGCACGACGGTGGCGGCAGAGTCCGACTTTGGCAATGCCGCCAACTGCGCCAACGGTACCGGGGTGGCCGTCCACGTGACGGATGACCCGGACCGAGTGCTGGCGCTCCTGTCTGGAAACATGCGCCTGGTTGCGGAGCCTGTCGAGGCCGACCCGCGCATCGACTACGAATTTGGTCCGGGCCTGTACGTGAGTGCAGTCCCCCACGTGTGGATGGGCCGCAGCGAAGGTAAATGGCAGTTTCTCCAGAACCTAACCGAGCCACAGCGGTGGACCCTCGGAGAGGCCATTCTTAGGCATCCCAACGCCCGCTTGGGTTACCTCACGGAAACGGAGTTGACTTATGTCCGCCGGCAGGTGGAGCTACTGCAGCAGGGGCACACCGCTGGATTGCGGACATTGGCGGAGCAGCCCTTCAATACTGCTACGTGGAAGCCGATCTTCCTGGAGCCCCTTGGGATCGCGCCAGGGCCGCAGGCCCACCGTGTACCCATCGAGTTTCAAGGGCGGTTTGCTGAGCTGACAGGCTATCCGTCCCGGTCATTGTTTCTCCAGTTATTTGAGGCAGGCTTGGACGGGGCGTACTCACCAGGCCATCTGATGGGCCCCGACCCACAGCTGGTCATTTGGCGGGCTTCCGCGATCGTTCGGTTCGGCCAATGGACAACAGCAGCCGCGGCGTAGTGTTTAGCGACCGCAAATCCCCGAGGGCGGGATGGGTCGATGGTGTTGTTTTATTCCTGTGGAAGGAGGACGCTGCTTGAATGTAGTTATTAGGAAAGGAAGCGGGCAGACTGCGCTGGACTTGCATGCCCTGAACATCGGGTCGACGGCCTTGTCCGTCCTTCGGTACTCCGAGGGAGAAGTGACAGCCCTGCACGACCGTTTCGACGGTTTTTTTGCCGGGGAGGCCACAGCGCTGACCGGTGATGACCCGCGGGCGGCAGTTGAGTACCTCCGGGGGCGCCCGCTAAGCCTTCATTACCGTCAGGACCACCTGGACGTGTGCGTCCCCTTCGTGTTTGATGGGTACACCAGTACCTTCCTCACACGCACAGGGGCGAACGTACTTGGATTCCCACTACACCGCCTTGAGCAGGTGACCGTAGGGGATCGTTGCCTGAGTGCTCTGACCTTCCGGAAGAAGTACCAGTCGGAGCAAAACGTCAGTAGTGTCAGTTTTGCTCTCGCTGACGCTCAGGGCATCGGGATGCGTCATCAAGTTGGTGAGAAAGACCAACGGGCCGCCCTGGACCGCCTGATGGCCGTCCAGCGGAAGGTTGGCGAGTTCATCGTTCCCCTATCCGGGGAGAATGTGCCGCCGATGGACGAAGTCCTAGCTCTGCTCCGAGGGCGGGCCCTGGCCCTTGAGTGGTTTGCGACAGCGGTTGACCCCGTCTGGCGAGTTGTCTCAGACTGGGTTCCGATCGCACACACAAAGGCCGAGGGCAGCCAGATCGCCCTGGCAGGGCCCGGATGGCACCTGGTCATGAGCCAAGTAGCCGGGTGGCGTGTTTCGGAGCCCGGATTGATTCTGGACACGGTTCCCGGGGAAGCGGGTCCGCGAGGCAGTATCACGCTCGCACTGATCCGATAAGGTGGTTGCCATGAGAGAGGGGGCGGGTTGCCTGGTTACCGGTATCGCTGAGCCGGCCATTCGCCCCGCTGACGCCCACACTGATGGGCATCGCAGCCACCAAATGACCCTGGAGGATTACCCGGTGGTCTGGATCACCGTTTCCTATCCCGGTGGCCCCGAATGGGTTCCGCCGATCCGGCGCAAGAAACCCTGGCGTGGCGCTGCCGTTGAACGACTCAAGCAGAGTTCATTGTTTCCCTAGGGCGCCCCGCCGGCGCCCTTCCCCTTTTGATGGCAAGGGTCCTGTGCCAAAGCAGTTTAGAGACTATATTGCCCCTTGGTACTAACTCGGGAGGGCTGCCTTTGAAATCGTTCGTCTGGTTGTATGCGGCGGTCGGACTCTGCGTTATGATGGCCCTACTGATCCCACTAGTAAAGCCCGTTGTCGCCGCGGGGAGAATCGCTCGGCTCCCCTACAGACGGCTTGGTTCACTCCTGTCACCGGCAGAACTTCGCTTCTACGGGATCCTAAGGGCTGTGGTGCCGCACCGCTGTGTGATTCTTGCAAAGGTCCGGATGGCCGACCTGCTGGAGATTACAGCGGTCGGACAGGCCGGACAGCAAGCGTTCCGGCGGGTCAGTCAGAAGCACTGCGATTTCGTGGTGGCCAACGTCGATAACCTGTGCCCGTTACTGGTCATCGAGCTGGATGATAGCAGCCATCGGCAGTCGGATCGTCGCAGACGGGACTGGCAGGTTGATGACATTTACCGTTCAGCTGGCCTGCCCGTCCTGTACATCCCCGTCAAGCGTGAATGGAACATAGCAGAGTTGGGCGCCCTGGTTCGCCAGGCCCTGGCCGGTTAATCGCACACCCGGCTCCTTGGTGGAGAATCAGGTGGTCATGTCACTTGTACAGTCCATAATTGCACTTGGCGTCGCTCTTTGGCTTGGCGCCTTTCTTAGGAACCACCCAGCAATCTCAGGCCTGGTACTTTCAACCGACCGATTGGAGGAATGACAAGAGTGCAGACCGACAATAAGGAATGCACCGAGCAGGATTACTTGACATACGCCGTGAGCTTGCTATTGCAGTTGGTTGAGTACCAGGGGTTCATCCCCTGGGGAGGCCTCCCTGACGTTCCAGTGGGCTCGGCTGTCGCTGCACTTCGCCGGATGCAGGCGGAAGAACTCCTGGGCGTGCAACTTGGTCATGGCCTCCGGATTGGACGCCGCGGCCTGTTGGTTGATAGAGCAACTACACGGGCGCCTGTGCAGAGACGACTGTCGCTTGCATGAGGCGTCTTAACTGGCCTAACCTGATAAAGAAAAACAACTGTGGTACTAGCGTATATGGACACTTTATGATTGTCGTGCTATTATTTTGGTGAATCAAGGCATGTGAGACGTCACCAACGTCGCACCCTGATTCAGGACCGGGACCTTTACCGGGTCAAGCTCCGGCATGGGCCGGAAAGGCGTCGTTACTCTGTGCTCAGAAGGCAGTCGTTCTTGCGGCTGTCTTTTTTATTTGAGCAAATGGCACAGTTACTCGAAGGAGGAGAAAGGCACAATGGAGCTCGTTTCCCAACGGTCCAGAGCCGACGTTATTGCTGAGCAGCTCATGAGCCAGATTCCGCATCCGCACCCAACCAGCCCCTCCGCTGACCGCCAGGTAACCATCCTGGTGGCCGGTGGCGGGGTGAACGCACTGATCTCTGCACTTCAACGCCGAGGGGTTCCCGCCACTCGGGGTACCCTTGCAGAGCTTTCCGGTTGCCGGGTCTATGCGGAACAGGAAGCGGATCATGCTGCTGCGTGGCTCAACCGGTGGCCACGTCGAGATGCGCGGGTTTTGCGTGTGGCGATGTAGGTCTGAAGAACCATCAGGGCAGTCGTTAACCATCAAGGAGGTTGCAGTTCACATGGTCATCGTGAAGATCCTGCAGGTGATCATCTACACGGGCGCCGGCGTGAT
>DAHVXO010000139.1 GCA_027356675.1 Symbiobacteriaceae bacterium
TCCGCAAACCCGGCGGTCAGGATGATGCGGGTCGAGTCGACAGCGCCCGAGAGGCCGGCCGCCAGGGCGAAGGGAACGGTCAGGCCATCCGCCATCCCGATGACCACATCCCGCACGAAGGCCGAGGCGGCGAAGTGCTTCTCCACGTGGGGTGTCCAGGACATCACACCGGATCCCTCCAATCAACGCGGGCCTGGAAACCCAACAACCGCAGTGAATTGCACGATCGCACTTTGACTACATCTGCGCACGTCTGCGTACGTCAGCGAATGCACACGAATTCGTGATGAGCACGGCGCACCACGTCGCCCGCATGTCCGAGAACACTTGCAAGACGGGCGAATCAACAATTCAGCGTAATCCCGTGACACTTGGGAGCGCGTGCGTTGTACGAATCCCACCACGAGGCGACACACGTAAACTGCGGACGCCACACCCTCGGGTGGACGCGTTAGCCCTGCACAATTTCGACGGGATCGTTCACCAGCGATCCGCCACGGACAGCTAGCAGTCTCGCAAAGGCCTACCGGTCAAGGCATACAGGCCTACCATCCCTGGCAGATGCAGTGCCGGTGACCAGCGGATGGTCCCGACCTGCCATGCTGACAGGCACGAGACGTAACGAATTCAGTTTTATCCGTTTTACACTACGTCTGCGCGCGGTCTCAATACGTCTGCGTACGGTCCCACCCTGCACACGAATGGCCGTGCTACGATCATAGAGCATCCACCGAACTTTGGGAGGAATCATGCGGAACCCTACTCATCCCCTGCGAAGCGGATGCCGTTCTCGCTCATCTCCTCCACCGTTACCAGGCAGTGGAGCGGGACGCCACGCTCCCGCAACTTGCGCCCACCACCCTGGAACCCCTTCTCCACCACAATGCACACACCGACCAGGGTCGCGCCGGCCTTCTCTACCAGATCGATGAGCCCCGCTGTGGCATCACCCATCGCCAGAAAGTCGTCGATGATCAGCACCCGGTCCTGCGGTCCCAGGTACCGGCTGCTCACCGTGATGGTCCGGGTCTCATTGCGCGTGTACGAGGTCACCTGGGCCGCATAGCTCGCCTCGGGCGCCGTGTTCGCGCGCACCTTCTTGGCGAGGAGCACCGGGATACCGGGCGCCAGCCCGGTCGTCAAGGCCACGGCGATGCCGGAGGCCTCGATGGTGAGAATCTTGGTCGCACCCGCTTCACGATACCGGTCGGCGAACTCTTGGCCGATCGCTTTCATCATAACCGGGTCCAGTTGGTGGTTCAGGAACGAATCCACCTTCAGGATGTCACGGCCGATCACGCGCCCATCCGTCCGGATTCGCTCCTTCAGCAGCTTCATGTCTGCAGGTCCTCCCATCAATAAGCCCCCGCCGTGGCGGGGTCAAGCACGAATAGGTGGATGGTACCACATGACGGACCGGCTTTCAATTCTCTGCCGGTGTGGTTTTGGTCATCAATTCCTTGCTCGAATCATACCCAAGGCGACGTGCAGCACAACAGACTGGTACAAAGAAAGTGATTCCCTATGTGCGCCGAGCCCTGGATAGCTACCGGGTCGGCCGCTGGTTCGATAGTTACGGCTGAGAAGGGTAACAGGGCAACTGCTCCCCTGGCGCTGACGTGATAAGAAAGACCACCTACTGGCGGCTATGCCAGGGCAGGTGGTCTCTTTTCACCCATACGCAGTGCAGGTCGGCTTCAGGGCGAGCACACCCAGGTGATGGCTCCTGAGGGGAGATTCCCTCTCAGCATCTCGCGTAGAGAGTCGGTAGTCAAGCGGTCGGTGACCGCTAGACCGCCACCTCAAGCGCCTCCAGGACTTCTTCCCGCAGCCGCCCAAAGGCGGCATCGCCACGCCGCCGGGGCCGTGGCAGCTCGAGCTGGATTTCGCGCAAGATCCGCCCGGGCCGGTCGCTCATAACGTAGACTCGGTCTGCCAGGTAGAGCGCTTCATCTATATCGTGGGTGATGAGCAGGACGGTCTTGCCCGAGCCCTCCCACAGTCTGAGCAGCTCATTCTGCATGGTCAGCCGGGTCATGGCATCGAGCGCCCCGTAGGGCTCGTCGAGCAGGAGCAGCTCGGGATCCATGACCAGGGCCCGGGCGATGGAGGCGCGCTGGCGCATCCCGCCGGAGAGCTGGTGCGGGTGATATTGCGCGAAGTCCCGCAGCCCGACCCGCCCGAGGATCTCTGTCACCCGCTCCTGCCGCACGGCCTTCGCGACCCCTGCCAGCTCCAGTCCGAAACCCACGTTCTCGGCCACGGTGCGCCAGGGATAGAGGGCGTGGTCCTGAAACAGCAACATCCGGTCCGGACTGGGCCGGTCAACTGGCCGCCCCTTGAACGTGACCTTCCCGCTGTCCGCCCGCTCCAACCCGGCGCACATCCGCAGTGCCGTGGACTTCCCGCACCCGGACGGTCCCACGATGGCCGCGAACTCCCCCACCTCCACCTGGAGCGAGACGCTAAACAGGGCCTGCAGCCCCCCGAACCACTTGCTCACGTTTCGTAGCTCCAGTGTCATGCACCATCACCCCCCGGCGCCGGCCGCCACCGCAGCAGCCGGCGTTTGACTTGCTCGATCACCACGTGATCAATGAACGTGGCGATCCCACCGATGACGACCATGCCGACCAGGACTCCGGCCATGTCGGCGATCTCCCCCGAGTAGCTGATGGACCAGCCGAGGCCTGCCCGAGCGCCTCCGACCATCTCACCGGCGATCAGCGAGCGCCAGGCGTTGCCGAAGGCGACCTGCGCCCCGGTGATGACGGCTGGCAAGGTTTCCGGGGCGTAGACCTTCGCGAGGAGTTGCCCCCGCGTGGCCCCGAGCACCCGCGCCAGCTCCAGGTGAGTCCGGCTGACCCCCTCGGTCGCGTTCATCACCGACAATGCCATGGGGAAGAAACTCGCAATCGTGATGATCCCGATAATCGGCAGGTCGCCAAACCCCAGCAGGATGACCAGAAAGGGCACCCATGTAATCGGCGGCACCGATTGGAGGATCGAGATCACGGACCGCAGGTAGATGGCGAACCCCTGCGACAACCCCGCGAACAGACCCAGCACCGCACCCAACAAGCAAGCCAGCGGATAGCCAATCAGCAGGCGCGTCAGGCTCATGCGCAACCCGGTCAGGAATTCGCCGTGCCGGATCACCTGGACCAGGCGCAGGACAACCCGGGGAATCCCTGGCAGGAGAAAGCTGGGTAGAATCCACGCCGCCACCTGCCAGATAATCAGCAGGGTCGCGATCCCCGCCAGGTAAGGCAGCCGCTCCCGCAAAAGCCTGTGGGACATGCTCGTCACCTCTTTTGCCAGGACAGGTCAAGGAAGGAGTTGACGTCGATCTTCCTGGTCATGACGCCCTGGTCGACCATGATGTCAACGACTTCCGCCATGCGCTTGACATCGTCGGGTGAGATGTCCCAGTGGAACATTTGCGACTGGATGGCCTGTGTAATCACGTTGACGGCGGGGACCTTGCCGCCAGGACCGGTCAGCTCATCGTCCGGGATGAAGCGCTTGGCGAGGAGCTTCGCCGCCTCGCCCGGCTGCTTTTGCATCATGAGCATGGCGTCCTTCTGGGCATCGAGCAGGCGGTTGATGGCGTCCCGATCCGCCGTCAGCTGCTTGCCCGAGGTGATGACCACCATGCAGGGGAACGGCCAGACCTTGCCGACCTCATAGATCGACTGAATATCCGACGTCGCTCGAGCGATGGATTCGTAGGGCTCGAACACGAACGCCGCGTCCACCTGACCGGCCATGAGTGATTGGATGGCGACCGGCGGCTCCACGTAGACGAGGTTGACATCCTTGCGGGCCAGGCCGGCCCCGGGGAAAACCACGCCGCCCAGGATGACGTCGGCGGTGGAGCCCTGCTTCTGGGAAGCCAGCCGCTTGCCCTTGAGGTCCGCCACGCTGTTGATGCCGCTGCCCTTGCGCACCAGGATGCTGTGGTAGCCCATCTGCGCGCCGCCGACGACCTTGAGGTCGGCGCCCTGGGCGACCCAGGTGGCGGCGTTGGTGAACCCGAGCACACCCGCCTGCAATTGCCCGCCCACGATGGCCTTGATCAGGTCGGTCCCGCTGGCGAAGAGCTGCAGGTCGACGTCAAGGCCGTGCTTGTCGTAGAAACCGCCATCCTTGGCTAGCATGGCCTGGGCGTCGTCCATCACATTCAGGTAACCCACCTTCAGGGCGACGCGCCGAGCCGGGGCGGCGACGGTGGTTGGCTGCTTTGCACCGCCGCAGGCGGCAACCAGGATCATGGTGATCAGGAGAACGGCTGCCAGTGACCAGCGAACCCAAGTACTTTTCATGGCTACCTCCGTGTGATGATATCATAGTATTCCGGTCGGAATATAATACTAACCTCCAGCCCATTGTATGCCGCTACTGGGTGCCTTGTCAACTCCACAGTTTCTTCACAGGTTCGCTTTAGTATGGGGACGGTACTGCTCCGATGTCTGCGCTCCGAACTGACCGCCACCGCCAGGGCGGTTTTCCGGCGTGAAGGAGGCCCGACATGAACTGGCTGACCCAAGCGGCTTACCAGTGGTACATCATCATGAGCCAGGCAAGTGCCGCCGTCAGTGAACCCCTGCAGCGGGTGATGGACAGCCAGAACATCCCGGGGCTGTCGGCCATGCTGCTTGGTCTACTGGGCGGGCTCGCGCCCTGCCAGGTGACCGCCAATGCCGGGGCCATCGCCTACGTGACCCAGACCGGTCAGGAACGCAAGCCGCTCTGGGGCACCGTCGGGGCGTTCATTGGCGGGAAGGCGGCG
>DAHVXO010000158.1 GCA_027356675.1 Symbiobacteriaceae bacterium
CCGTGTCGAGCTAGAGGACGCCATGGAAGCGGATATGACCTTTGAAATCCTGATGGGCGACAAAGTTGAGCCCCGCCGAGACTTCATCGAACGGAACGCCCATCTGGTGCAGAACCTTGATACCATCGGTTAGTGCATACGTTTCACAGCGCTGTTCCTGCCGATTCGGCAGCTTAGGAGGATCGCCCCGTGGGAGGAGATTTCGCTCAGAAGACCCTACCCATCGACATCAAGCAGGAGATGGAAACCCAATACCTGACCTACTCGATGTCCGTCATTGTGGGCCGGGCTCTGCCTGATGTGCGTGACGGGCTGAAGCCTGTCCAGCGGCGGATCTTATATGCGATGTATGAGGCTGGCAACACAGCTGATAAGGCCTACCGCAAGTCGGCCAAGACAGTCGGTGATGTTCTCGGCCGGTTCCATCCGCACGGGGATTCCGCCGTTTATGACACGATGGTGCGTCTAGCGCAGGACTTTGTCATGCGCAACCCGCTCATCGACGGACAGGGAAACTTCGGCTCGGTGGACGGCGACCGGGCGGCCGCCATGCGCTACACCGAGGCGCGTCTGTCCAAGGTCGCTGGAGAACTGCTGACAGACATCGAAAAGGACACCGTAGACTTCGGGGACAACTTCGATAATAGCGAGAGAGAGCCCGTTGTGCTTCCCGCGCGGTTCCCGAACCTCCTGGTGAACGGGTCCACCGGCATCGCGGTCGGCATGGCCACCAACATCCCGCCTCACAACCTGGGCGAGGTGATTGACGGCATCGTCATGATGATCGACCGACCAGAAGTGACAATTGACGAGCTGATGACGGTGATCAAGGGCCCGGATTTTCCTACAGGCGCCTTTATTCTCGGTCGGGAGGGCATCAAGCGTGCCTTCCACACCGGCAAGGGCTCCGTTACGATGCGGGCAAAGGCCCAAATTGAGACCATGGCCAATGGCAAGAACCGGATCGCTGTGACCGAGCTGCCGTACAACGTGAATAAGGCGCGTCTGATCGAGCGCATCGCTGAACTTCACCGGGATAAGAAAGTGGAAGGCATCACCGATTTGCGTGATGAGTCTGACCGCACCGGGATGCGTCTGGTCGTCGAGCTCCGGCGTGATGCCAACGCAAACGTGGTGCTCAATCAGCTCTACAAGTACACAGCGCTTCAGCAAAACTTCAGCATCAACACGCTTGCTCTGGTCCATGGCCGGCCGCAAATTCTGAACCTGAAGCAAATGCTGCACTATTACATTTTGCATCAGTTGGAAGTAATCGTGCGGCGGACCCGCTTTGACCTGAACAAGGCAGAGGCGCGGGCCCATATTGTCGAAGGACTGCTCAAGGCTCTGGACATCATCGATCAGGTCATTGCAACGATCCGGTCATCGCCCACGACGGATGAAGCGCGCACCCGACTCATGCAGAAGTTCGATTTCAGCGAGGTCCAGGCGCAGCACATCCTTGATATGCAACTACGGCGCTTGACGGCTCTGGAGCGAGAGAAGCTTCAGGACGAGTACAATGAGCTGATGGAGCGCATTTCGTACTACCGGGCGGTGTTGGCGTCGCAGAAGATGCAGTATGACATCATCAAGCAGGAAATCGGCGAGATCAGGAAGCGCTTTGCCGATCCGCGGCGGTCCCGCATTCTCGTCGAAGAGGGCGAGATTGATGTCGAAGACCTGATCGCTGAGGAAGACGTTGTGGTGACCATCTCCCACAGCGGGTACATCAAGCGGGTACCGGTCAGCACCTACCGCTCCCAGCGGCGCGGCGGGCGCGGTATCCAGGGCGCCGGCACGAAGGAAGAGGATTTCATCGAGAACCTCTTCATCACGACGACGCACCACTACATGATGTTCTTTACCGACCGGGGACGGGTCTTCCGGATCAAGTGCCACGAGATTCCGGAAGCCTCACGCCAGGCACGCGGCACAGCGATGATCAACCTGCTGCAGTTGACGCCGGGCGAGAAGGTCAACACCGTCATCCCCGTGAAGGACGCTGATCAGGAGGAAAGCTTCCTCTTCTTCGCAACCCGCAACGGAACGGTAAAGAAGACGTCATTGGTTGATTATCAAAACGTCCGTGCGAACGGACTGATCGCCATCAAGCTGGATGACGACGATGCACTGATTGGCGTGAAGCTCACCTCTGGCAACGCCGAGATCATCCTGGTCTCCAGCTCCGGGTACGCCATTCGCTTCCACGAGGACGAAGTGCGTCCCATCGGGCGAGACACCCGTGGCGTCAAGGGCATCAACCTTGCGTCAGACAATGACCAGGTGATCGGCATGGACGTGGTGGATCCGGATGCCGACCTGCTAGTGGTCACCTCCAAGGGCGTTGGGAAGCGGACCCCGCTTTCCGAGTACCCGAGCTACGGGCGCGGCGCCCGGGGCGTGACGACGATCAAGCTGATTGAGGAAAGACATGGCAACCTGGTGGCTATCAAGACCGTTCTGGAAGGCAACGATTTGGTTCTCGTCAGTGAACAAGGTGTCCTGATTCGGATGGCGGTTGGGGATATCCGCCGCATCGGACGGAGTACACAGGGCGTTCAGTTGATGAACCTTGATGACAACGACAGGGTCTCTGCGGTAGCGCAGGTTGTCGCCAAGGACGAGGAAGAGTAGGGACGGGCCCCCCGGCGCAGGCAGCGCTGGGGGGCTTCTTGATTGAATTGGATGTCTCATGCCTGGGGCGATTGGATGAATCCAATCGCGACAACAGCTTGGATGTTTACAGTCACACCCGGCCAATCTAGGATGAGGAGTATAGATTTGACGATGGGGGTGGCCGGTTGTGAGCGAACAGGGAACTTGGAAGGTAAAGGCTGGGCTGGCGGAGATGCTGAAGGGCGGCGTCATCATGGACGTCGTTACACCTGAGCAGGCAATCATCGCTGAAAAGGCCGGTGCCGTGGCTGTGATGGCGCTGGAACGCGTACCGGCGGATATTCGGGCGACTGGCGGCGTGGCACGCATGAGCGACCCAAAGCTGGTAAAGGGCATTATGGCGGCCGTAACGATTCCAGTCATGGCGAAGTGCCGAATCGGTCATTTCGTGGAAGCCCAGATTCTCCAGTCGCTTGGGGTTGACTACATCGACGAGTCGGAGGTGCTGACGCCCGTCGACGACCAGTATCACGTGGACAAGCACCAGTTCAAGGTGCCGTTCGTGTGCGGTGCACGCAACTTGGGCGAGGCGCTTCGGCGTATCGGTGAGGGTGCTGCCATGATTCGGACCAAGGGCGAGCCCGGCACCGGCAACGTGGTGGAGGCCGTCCGGCACATGCGCCAAATCAGTGCCGACATTCGCAAGGTTGTTGCCTCGCCGGATGATGAGTTGATGTCCGTGGCCAAGGAGTTGGGTGCGCCTTACGAGCTCGTGCGGGAAGTGAAGCGGCTGGGCCGCCTGCCCGTGGTCAATTTTAGCGCCGGTGGGATCGCTACGCCCGCTGACGCCGCGCTTATGATGCAACTGGGCGCCGAGGCGATCTTCGTGGGGTCGGGCATTTTCAAGTCGGGCGATCCCGAGCGCAGAGCGCGGGCCATTGTGCTGGCTGCTGCTCACCACACGGATGCCAAGCTCCTCGCTGACGTCTCCGAGGACCTCGGTGAGCCCATGGTTGGGATCAACCTGGACACCCTGAAGGAAGAGGAGAAAATGGCTCCTCGGGGGTGGTAAGGTGGCGGTCCATCGCTTCGGTGTTTTGGCCCTCCAAGGTGCAGTGCCCGAGCATTTGCGGGCCCTGGCAGCCGTAGGAGTGGAGCCGGTCGCAGTCAAGTGGCCCGAGGACCTTGATGGTCTGACGGGCTTGATCCTACCCGGCGGTGAAAGCACGACCATCGGTGACTTGATGGATTATTACGGCCTGACAGAAGCGATCAAGGCATTTGCCCGCTCCGGCGGGGCCTGCTATGGCACCTGCGCCGGCGCCATCCTGATGGCCACCGAGATCCACGGAGGGAAGCCGGGCCAGCCCCGGCTCGGGATCATTCCGATGACGATTCAGCGTAATGGGTTTGGACGGCAGGTAGACTCCTGTGAGGTGCCGCTACATGTACCGGCCATCGGCGCTGCCCCTTTCCATACGGTCTTTATCCGGGCCCCGTATATCGCGGCGGTCACTGATGGTGTGGAGGTCCTTGCCACCTACCAGGACAAGATCGTGGCGGTGCGCTATGGACGCCATCTCGCCACAGCCTTCCACCCTGAGTTGACGGATGACCGGCGGATCCACAGATTGTTCGTGGAGACTGCGCTACAGACGGTCCTCCGCTAAAGCGAAGGGCTGGCCCCCGCCAGGGGCCAGCCCTTTTTAGTTGGCCAGCAGGTCGCAGTCGACAACGGCGTCGGGGAGACAACTCTGCCGGTAAAACGCCAGTTGGCGCGGCACCAGGGGGTCCGGCAAGGGCCCAGCATCGTCATCTGTATACAGGGTCAGCCCCCAAGAATCGTACACATACCAGCCCCAGGCCCGTTGGGCGAACGGGTGTCGACCGCGGGGGAGCGCCCCGCCACGCCGCAGCTGGTAATCCGGCCCGGGCGGGTTCCCCGGGTTGCCAAGCACGAAGTGGTGGGCGCGCTTTCCGCTGCGGTTGTCGTCGACCGCGTAGAAGTAATAGACACGGCTGGTGGGAGAAATGAAGGTTGTGCTGCCGCGCAGATACCCCTGCTTCACCAGGTCGCCCAACTTGTTGGGATAGGCGCCGTGGTCGAGGTAGTGGCGTTCCAGGGCGTCCTGGATTGTGCGCAGGTCCTTATTGCTGCGCGCCTGTCGGGTGCTATTGATGGCGTCGCGTAGGTTTGGGACTGCCAACATGGTGACCAGCGCCACAAGGGAGACCGCGACCAGCACCTCGACCAAAGTAAACCCCTGGTAATCCCGGCTTCGCCTCACGCCCAATTCGCCTTCCTCCAGGTCAGTCTATCCGGGAAGATTGGCCGTGGTCTGCAAAATGGCCTGTTCCCTACCAGACAAGATGACTGACCAGGGCTGACCGGTGAGACCTACGATTCTGTCCGCAGGTCGCACCCGGCGTTTACGGCGAGTGCGGACTCCTGAACCAGGCCGCAGGAGCTGCGGAACGAGCGCAGCGTCGCGTGACCCCGCGAGACCAGGAGCGATCCCGTTACGTTCAGATCCGCGTCCACATAGAAGCTCCAGGCGCGCTCTTTCGGATTGCGCCCGCACGGCAACGGGACGGCGGCATCCGACGCGAGAAGTGGTGTCCGGCTCGTCGACCCGGTGCAGCTGGCTTTAGGTCCAGGGTCACCAAGTCCATACGCCATTGCCTTGCCACTATCCGAGTCGTCCACCGCGTAAAAGTAGTAATTGCGGCGCTTAAGGCTGCTCCATGGGGACGCGAACTGCGTGTTGGCTTTGATGTACCCTTCCTTGATCAGTGCGTTCAGCCGGTCAGGATAATATGCGTGGTCTGTTCGGTACCGCTCCAAACCGACCTCGATGGTACGCAGCTCATCGCGGCTGCGGGCCCAGCGAGCCCGGTCCACGACGTTATCAAACACCTGCAGGCCGATGAGCGAAAGAACCACAACAATGACCGCCACGCCCAACAACTCGACCAGCGTGAACCCGGACTCCGTCGCAGTCGACCGTACTAACCAGCGGAACAAACCAACACCTCCGAATTTCCAAAAAATGTCATCCAGTTACCGATAGGTTAGCCCTTTCGACTTGAATCACCTGCTGGAATTTACCTGACAGCGAAAAAAATGTCCGCCTCCCCGCATCAGAAAAAATCTGAAAGCCTCTTGCGTTTCGCCTGTGGGGGGTGCTATAATCCGGTCTAATATCAGCCCAACGATGGGGACAGTAGCCTGAGATGGACCGTAGAGAGCCGGCGGTTGGTGCAAGCCGGTGTCCACCTCGACGAATCCACCCCTGAGGGTCCGGGGAGAACCCGGTCGGGTCCGGCCCGATACAGCCGGTCAAAAGCGGGCTGCTGGCTTTGCCGGCGTCAACGTCTGGGTGGCACCACGGGAAGACACACTCCCGTCCCTGACCTTATCAGGGACGGGAGTCTTCTTTTTCAGGGCTGCACCAGGCTGGGCGGTGGTAATGGGCACAGTCAAACAGGGTGGCACCGCGGGTTTACCCGTCCCTGGCAGTTTCTCACCACGCGAGTGGCGCTGAATCTGCCCTGGACGGGTTATTTTGTTCCAGGCAGGGCAGCGACCCAAACAAGGAGGCGGACCCAACGTGCTGAAGGAAAAGTCCCTGCTCATGATCCCCGGCCCGACCCCGATCCCGCCGCAAGTGGCTGCTGCCATGACCCAGCCCATGATCAACCACCGCGGCGAGGCGTTCTTCACGCTCTTTGAAGAGGTCTCGGCGAACCTGCAATATGTGTTCCGGACGACCCAGCCGGTA
>DAHVXO010000161.1 GCA_027356675.1 Symbiobacteriaceae bacterium
CATGTCCATGTTCCAGAATCAGGGCGCGTGGCTGTCGCAGCAACTAAGTAGTCTGCAAAAGTGACGCTAGAGGAGAATCTGCATGAGCAACCTGTATGAGCAGTACCGCCAAACGTCGATCCAGACGGCTCCGCCGGAGCAGTTGGTGGTCATGCTTTACGACGGTGCCATTCGTTTTCTGGAGCAGGCCAAGGTTGCTCTCCGGGACGGCAAAGACCCTGTGGAGCCGATTTCCCGGGCACAGGACATCATCGTCGAACTCCTTGCATCACTCAACCGTTCAGCCGGGGATCTCTCCGACAACCTATCGCAGTTGTATGAGTTTTGGATCCAGCGCCTATTTCTGGCCCTGGCGCGGCACGACGCCACGATGGTCGATGAGGTGTCGGTAATGGTGCGCGACCTGCGGGAGTCATGGGCTATGATCGCCCAGCAGAAGCGGGCGGCTGCAGTCGACGGTCCGAATCGGGCCCCCGTGTTGAATGCTCGTGGGTAATCGGGGGAGGGGGATAGAGTGTCCAGGCCGGAGCGGTATGTTGAGTATCTTGAAACGCTTGCCCAGCGGACCGACGCGATTCGGACTGCGGCTGAACGGGGAGACTGGGACGCCATGCTCGCCACCCTGGAAGAGCGCCAGAATCTCATGGCGGCGCTCGATCGCTTGCCGACAGGTGCGCGCTACCTGACGGGCGAGGAACGGCTGCGAGCAACGCGCATCCTTGAGTATCTGGTGGAGCAGGATCAGCAGGTCACGCAACGCATCAACGCAGCGATGGCCGGGACCCGCACTTCCATCGAGGAGAACGGCCTTGCGCGGGCGACCTTGTCCGCATACCGGAAGACTGCGCTCAAGGATCCATCTGCATTGCCGTCCCGCTTCATGGACAAGCAAAAGTAGGGTCGCCCGGGGCTGGGAGCTCCGGGCCTCCTGTATTCACATGGAAATATCCATACAAAGCGCAGGAAAACTCAACACGATGGGCATGCGCGGGTGGCTTCGGAAGGGTACAATTAGACCAAGAGGGCGATTCCGATGGCACTCTCGGCAGGAATTTCTATGGCAGACGTGAATAGAGGTTGATACTCCCAACGAGGAGTTTCGGAAGACCCCTCCGCACAGGAAGGAGTTGGCGCCATGCAGCTAGCGGTACGTGGCAAGAACATTGAGGTCACCAACGCCCTTCGGGAATATGTTGAGAAGAAGATCAAGAAGATCGAGAAATTCATCGACATACCCCTCAACGCTCAGGTCAACATGTATGTGGAACGGGGGCGTCACATCGTCGAAGTGACGACCGCTTTAAATGGGTTGATTCTCCGCAGCGAAGAAGCCACGGGGGATATGTACGCCTCCATCGACTTGGTGGCGGACAAGCTCGAGAAGCAGGTCCATAAGTACAAGGCCCGCTTTAAGAAGCGGGGTAAGGAAGCCGGAGCGGCTGAGGCTGAGGTTGAGTCCCCCGAACCAGTCGACGGAGACGGGCACGTTGTCAAGACCAAACACTTCCCGGTCAAGCCGCTGAGTCTGGACGAGGCAATTGTGCAGATGAACTTGCTGGAGCACGATTTCTTTGTCTTTACCAGCGCAGAGACCGAGCGGGTGAACGTGCTTTATCGGCGCAAGGATGGCGACTACGGACTGCTCGTGCCAGAGTTCTAGCTGTCGCTACAAAAAGCCCGTGGCGTGGCCACGGGCTTTTGCACGAGGAGGACATAGCGTTGCAGAAGGCAGCCGTGATCTTCGAGGGGGGTATACCCCCGCAGAACGACCTGCAAGAAACCGTCACCGGTCTCCGGCACGCCGTTACGCTCGATACGGTGGAGAAATATGTAGCGGCTGGGATCAATCAGGTGGTACTAGCCACAAACTTCCCGGCGTTGGCAGGCGCGGCCGAGCGCCTGGGCGCCCGCATTCAGGACACCCGGATGGAGGCGCCGTTCCACTTCGGCCGAGCGTTGCAGCGGCTGGTGACGGATCTGGATGTGGACGGGGTGCTCTATTGCAGCGGCGCTGCGCTCCCGCTCATTGCGCCGGCCGAGATTGCCTGGATCCTCCAGACGATGGAGCAGCATCCGCCGTGCGTGGTGGTCAACAACCTGCAGTCGGTGGACCTGGTTGCCTGGAACCCGGCCGACTACATACAGCGGATCGAACCGCCTGATAACGATAACTTTATCGGCTGGCTCCTGCGGGAGGCGGGGATGGAGCGCATCCTCATCCCGAACTCGGCCGGCATTCACTTCGATCTGGACACGCCAACGGATTACCTGATTCTGGCGCTGTCGGGGCTTGGGGGCGCTCGCACTCGGGCGGCCTTGAAGGCCTTGCGGTGGTCTACGGATCGTCTGCAGGCCGCGGCTGAGATTCTCGCTATGGATCTACCGGAAGTGGCGGTCGTTGGCCGGGTGGGCACGCCCATCCTGGACCACTTTAACCGGTATTTGCGGGTGCGGCTCAGGGTATTTTCCGAGGAGCGCGGGATGAAGGCGCTGCGCCGTGAAGAGGAGGGGCGTGTCGTCTCGCTCATCGCGGACTTGATCGATGACCTGGGGCCCAAGCGGTTCTTCAAGAAGCTGGAGTCGACCTGCTCAGCCGTCTTCTTTGATACGCGGGTCGTCTTCGCCAACCGGGGGCGGCGGGTAACCGAGTGGGACCGGTACCACTCCGATCTCGGCCTGGTGGACCAGATTCACGACCCCTGGGTGCGGGCGTTTACCGAGGCGGCTTTCAGCTGCAATATCCCCGTGGTGCTGGGCGGCCACTCCGTGGTCTCGGGCGGACTCTGGGTCCTGGCAGATCGGGCAATCGCCGCCCGGGGCGGGCCGCGCCAGAGTCAGGCGAAAGGGTTTTCTTGAACGTTCGTTGCCTCACCGGTGCCAACATGCTAAAATAACGCGGATAAGGCTCTCATAGCGAACCGAAACCCGGACGGTTTGCATCCATATACCGGCCGGGTTTTTCTGATGCACCAACTTGGGTTGAGACCTTATAGAAGAAGGTGTGGCTTGTGGCTGTGAAGTTTCTGACCAGCATCTTTGGTAACTATAGCGAAAAAGTGGTCAACCGTCATCGCAAGCTGGTGCCCGTGATCAACAATTTCGAGCCGGAGATGAAGCGGCTCTCCGACGCTCAGCTGGCCCAAAAGACGGTGGAGTTCAAAGAGCGTCTCGCCAAGGGCGATACGCTGGAGCAATTGCTGCCCGAGGCCTTTGCGGTCGTGCGGGAGGCCAGCGTCCGGGCGGTGGGCAAGCGCCACTACGACGTGCAGCTAATCGGCGGCATGGTGCTCCATGAGGGCAACATCGCTGAAATGAAGACCGGTGAAGGCAAGACCCTGGTCGCCTCCCTCCCGCTCTACCTGAACGCCCTCAGGGGCCGGGGCTGCCACCTGGTGACGGTCAACGATTACCTGGCCCGGCGTGACCGGGACGACATCGGCCGCATCTACCGGTTCCTGGGGATGAACACGGGCCTGATCGTCCACGGGCTAACCTCCCAGGAGCGGCGGGACGCCTATGCGTGTGACATCACGTACGGCACCAACAACGAGTTCGGGTTCGACTACCTGCGTGATAACATGGCCATGCACCCCAGCGATATGGTGCACCGGGAGTTCTTCTACGCCATCGTCGACGAAGCGGACTCGATCTTGATCGACGAGGCCCGGACGCCGTTGATTATCTCCGGCCCTTCGGGAAAGCCGACCGAGCTTTATTACACCTTCGCGAAGCTAGTCGAGCGCATGAAGCGCGAAGAGGACTACATCGTCGAGGAGAAGGAGCGCCGGATCGCACCCACCGAAGAGGGCATTGCCAAGGTCGAGAAGTGGCTGAACATCGATCATTTGTATGAAGGTGCCAACCAGGAGATGGCCCATTACCTCAACAACGCGATCAAGGCGAAGGAACTTTTCCACCTGGACAAGGACTACGTCGTCAAGGATGGCGAGGTCATTATCGTGGACGAGTTCACGGGGCGCCTCATGTTCGGACGCCGCTGGTCGGACGGACTGCACCAGGCGGTGGAGGCCAAGGAAGACGTCAAGATCGAGCAGGAGACCCAGACGCTTGCCACCGTGACCTTCCAGAACTACTTCCGTATGTACAAGAAGCTGTCCGGCATGACCGGTACGGCTTTGACGGAAGAGGAAGAGTTCCGGAAGATCTACAACCTGGACGCCATCACCATTCCGACGAATAAGCCGATGATCCGTACGGACCATCCGGATATCGTCTACAAGACCATCAAGGCGAAGTTCAACGCCGTCGCCGATGACGTGGCCGAGCGGTATACGAAGGGCCAGCCGATGCTGGTCGGCACAGTGTCCATCGAGAAGTCGGAGTACCTGTCGGGAATTCTGACTCGGCGGGGCATCAAGCACCAGGTGTTGAACGCCAAGTTCCATGAGCGTGAGGCGGAGATTATCGCCCAGGCCGGCCGGTTCGGGACCGTGACCATCGCCACCAACATGGCTGGCCGTGGTACCGATATTCTACTGGGCGGCAACCCGGACTTTATGGCGCGCCAGCGGATGCGGGCCGAGGGCATCTCGCCTGAGCTGGTGATGGCCGCCACCGAGACCATCCCGAGCCAGGACCCCGAGGTTCAGGCGTCGCGTGAGGCGTACATCAAGTACTACAAGGAAGCCGAAGCCGAGTGCCTGGAGAACGGCAATCAGGTGCGGGCGGTCGGCGGCGTTTGCATCATCGGCACCGAGCGGCACGAGGCACGCCGTATCGATAACCAGTTGCGCGGCCGGTCCGGCCGTCAGGGCGACCCCGGTGAGAGCCGCTTCTACGTGGCGCTGGAAGATGACCTGATGCGCCTCTTCGGTGGCGAGATGGTCTCCAACCTCATGGGGAAGCTGGGCATTGAAGAGGACGTTCCCATCGATAGCCCGATCGTGTCACGGGCCCTTGAGAACGCCCAGAAGAAGGTTGAGGCACGGAATTTCGATATCCGTAAGCACGTGCTTAATTATGATGATGTGATGAACACCCAGCGTGAGCTGATCTACAAGCAGCGGCGCCGGGTGCTGGAAGGTGAAGATACCCAGCCCATCGCCATCGATGCCATCGCTACGCTGGCCGAGCGGCTGGTGGCCGAATCCGTACCGGAGGGGACGTACTTCGAGGAGTGGGACCCGCAGATCCTGGTCGATCAGTGCGAGGATGCGGGGTTCCCGCGGGGCTCAGTCACGCCTGATGGGTTGAAGGAGTCCGTCGAGGGCGTCCGCAAGGAGGCCGAAGGGCGCAAGCGATTGGCCGAGGTGATCGTAGAGAGCGGTAAGCACGCTTACGCGGCCAAAGAGCAGCGGCTTGGGACCGACATGATGCGGAACCTGGAGCGGTTCATTCTCCTGCGCACGGTCGACGAGAAGTGGATGGATCACCTGGACGCCATGGACGACCTGCGTGAAGGCGTTGGGCTACGGGCATACGGCCAGAAAGATCCGCTGATCGAGTATAAGATGGAAGCCATGGAGATGTTCAATCACATGATCGCTTCCATTCAGGCCGATACGGTCCGGCATCTGTTCACCATCGAGGTCGCCAAGGAGCCGGAGCGGCGGATGACCATCGAGGTTGGCGGCGACGGGACGCAGCCCCAGCAGCCGAAGCGCACAGCGGGCAAGAAGGTCGGGCGCAATGATCCATGCCCGTGTGGGTCGGGCAAGAAGTTCAAGCACTGCCACGGCAAGGGCGCATAGGCTTGATAGAGTGGGCTTGTACTTACTATCACAGGGATGCGAAGTTTTCTGAGTATTGCTGAGTTGAGCTGAGTGTGGCCCAGTTTGGCTGAGTTCGCACTCATTTCGCACTCACTGCGGGGGCTGACAGAAAGTGAAGGGCCAGGGTATCGGTCGTGTTGACCGGCGCCCTGGCCTTTTTGTCGTCCAATCCCTCTGACACAGGAGATTCTGGGGAAAACAAGGAACAAGAACTCCGCGTGAAGGTGTATCTGGCTGCACGTGATCATGCACGACGAAGCCGAATGCAGGGAGGGAACTTCCGATGCGGTTCAGGTTGACGAGATCATCCTCCGATTGGAGATCAACTGTCGACCAGCTCGGGTCGTCCAGGTAACTCCGGGAGGTCATTGAAGCCCGCCCTCTTGCGCCACCAAGGTACGGAAATTTACGGGGGGAGCTATATAGGAGACGGGGGGTGGACACCTCACTTTCGGATGGCGGATGTGGGCACCGGAACCGGCACCGGGGCCGAGCGGAAGGCCAAGAAGGCGTAAATGCCGGCGATCAGAAAGAATGTGGTGAAGCCCATCAGCACGGGCACCGAGCCAAACCGGTCGGAGAGGGAGCCGGCCACCAGCACGCCGGCCACGTAAATCAGGCTTTGAACCATCCCCCACGTGCCAAAGATGCGTCCCCGCACCTGGTCGGGCACAAGCGTGCCCGTGGCGACCTGAAGCCCAACGTTGGCCGCACCGCTGCCCAGACCCAGCAGGGCCAGGAACGTAATGCTCGGCACGGGGCTGCGGAAGATCAGGGCGCCCATCATGGTCATCCAGATGTAGAAGGCGGCGCCCACCGTAAGGGGCTGCCAGGTGATGCGCTTCCCGAAGGCCCCGATCATCAGCGCCCCCAGCACAGATGTGGCGCCGAACAGGGCCCAGACATAGCCCAGACTCTCAGCCGGCAGCCCGAGGCCCTGGGTGAAGAAGGTGATCAGCAGTACGTTCAGCGAAGAGTCAGCAACAGCAACGATGCCCAGGGTGATAAGCAGGTGGCGGACCAGGTAGGCCTCCCGCAGGAACGCCGCCGTTTCCGCCAGGTCGCCTTTGAACTTGGTCCAGAGTCCCTGCCCAGCCCCGCTCCCGGTCACGGTCGCATGATCCACCATGCCCGAGACCGTCATCCCCGCGATCAACAGAGCACTGATCACAAAGCTTACCGCATCTATGTAAAAGACGTTGTGGGCGCCCATCCCGATCAGCACGGCGGCGCCGATGCCGTTGCCCAGCAGCATCGCCATCCGCTGGGTCATAATCCCCAGTGCTCCTGCCGTCGCCAGCTCATCCTTCTTGACAATGTTCGGCAGCATCGCCCCACTGGCGGGGTTGAAGAAGACCGAGACAATCGAGGCCAGGGATACTAGCATCAGAACCGGTGCGGGCCCCTCGACAAAGACAAGTCCCAGCACCAGTACGGCCCGCAGCAGGTCGCTCACAATCATGACCGTTCGCCGGGGCAGCCGGTCGGCCACCACGCCCGCCACCGTTCCCAGCACCACGCTGGGCACCACCTTGGCGATCATCACCAGGGCCATATAGAACCCCAGGTGCGCCGGGTCCTCACTCAGGATCTTCACCAGGGCCACACTGTTGAAGAAATCACCAACGTTGGAGATCGCACCGGCGGTCCAGTGGAGCAGAAAGTTCCGGTTCCGAAACAGGGCAAGGTAGGCTCTCAATGGCGTCACTCCCGGCTGGAACGGCTTGGCGTCTCCAGTGTACCAGGGTCCCGCCCATGCTTCATCGTACCTGCGGGAGTACTTTTCTCGTACTTCCGTACGATGCCACCCTAGTTCACTATTCAACTATACGACCATAAGCAGGTGAAACGGTGCCCAACCCCGCCGTCCTGATCCTCTCGGGCCTCCTCGTCTTCAGCGGCGCCATCGTATCGGCCATGGCCGGTTTTGGATTCGGCATCGCTACGATTCCGTTCTTTCTTCTGCTCTACCCGCCCAAGACGACCCTGGCCCTCACCCTCTTGGTCACCACGTACGGCGTGGCGGTGCAGTGGCTCCGGGTCCGAAAGCACGCCGACTACCGGCTGGTTCTGGGACTGTCGGCAGGCGCCGCCGTCGGTCTGCCGTTGGGCGGCCTTCTTCTCTCCGTGATCAGCGAGCCTGTGCTCAAGGCCCTGATCGGCGCAGCTGTACTCGTCGCCGCGACGCGAATGCTGCTGCGGCCCCCGGAGGCAGACCTCCCGTCGCGCCGCCCCCACCTGGCCACCAACCTTGCCACCGGCTTCGGCGCGGGCCTGCTCTCCACCTCGGTCGGGCAGCCGGGCCTTCCCATCGCCTTCCTCATGGCCTGGACACGGGTGCACAAAGAGACGGTGAGAGCCACCATCGTTTCGTTCTTCGTGCTGCTGGACCTGGGCTCCGTCGCCACTTATCTGGTGCAGGGCATCATCACCACCCGCACGGCGCTGATCGGCGTCGCAATGGCCCCTTTCTATTTCACAGGCCTCTTCATGGGCGACCACTTCTTCCGGCGCACTGGCCACACCGCGTACCGCAGGGTCATGCTTGCCGTGCTCTCCGTTGCCGCCTTCATGGGCGTCTTGAATGGACTCATAGCCCTGCTTGGGTAGAGCCCCGTTCAGGCGCACAGACGACCTGGGACTTGATCCCCTTGAACGCCGTGCCCCATCAGGGATATGCTGAGGCCTGAAGGCCGAAGGCGCTTCCCTGGTATAGGAAGCGCCTTCATCCGTTGCAGCGCTCATCGGCACTCTGAGTTCGCACTCACCCCGCACTCAATCCTTTTAGCCCTGAGCGCCTACGGTAGAAAAGACCGAACGGACGGCCCTGTCCAGGATGTCGACGAGCCGGTCCAGTTGCTCTCTGGTGATTACCAGGGGCGGAGAGACGGCCATTATGAAGCCGCCCAGGGCCCGAACCAGCAGGCCCTCAGCCCGGCAGGCCATCTCTACCCGCCTGGCAGCCATGAGGTCGGCGGGGGGTGCCTTGGTGGCTCGGTCCTGAACCAGCTCCACACCGATCATCAGACCCTTGCCACGCACGTCGCCGATCCACGGGTTATTCAATGAACGGAACCGCTTCAGGGCATAGTCTCCCAACTCCCGAGCCCGTTCGAGCAGGTGTTCCTCTTCCAGAATCCGCAGGTTCTCCAGGGCGACCGCGGCTGCCACCGGGTGTCCGGAGTAAGTGAAGCCGTGGTTGAAGTAGGCGGTGCCGTCGCCCTTGAGCGCTTCGTAAACCCGGTCGTGGATGATGCTTGCCCCCAGTGGCATGTAGCCGCTGGTAATGCCCTTGGCCGCGGTGATGATGTCGGGTACCACGCCCCAGTGTTCAATCCCAAACCACTTGCCCGTGCGGCCGAATGCGTTGATCACTTCATCGGCGATGAAGAGCACGTCATACTTGTCGCAGATGGCCCGGATCTGCCGGAAGTACTCCTGGGGCGGGTCGATGATGCCGCCCACTCCCCCGATGGGCTCGGAGATAAAGGCCGCAACATTCTCGGGGCCGAGTTCCAGAATCGTCCGTTCCAGTTCGTCGGCACAGGCCAAACCGCAGGACGGGTACTCCCTGGCCAGCGGACAGCGGTAGCAGTACGGGCTGGGAATGTGGGCGAACCCGCCCACATAGGGCGCAAAGTTGACGCGTACAGCTTCGATGCCGGTGGCGGTCATGGCGCCGTACGAGACGCCGTGGTAGGCCCGCTGTCCGGCGATGATCATCTGCTTGGTGGAGTTGCCCCGCCGTACATGGTAGAGACGGGCGATCTTGAGGCTGGTCTCATTCGCCTCCGAACCGCCGCTGGTGAAGAAGGCGCGGTTGAGTCCTGCGGGCGTCAACTCGGCCAGCTTGGCAGCTAGTGCAACGGCGGGAACGTTGCCATAGCTCCAGAAGAGCGACCAGAACGGCAGGACCTCCATCTGCCTGCGGGCAGCCTCGGCCAGTTCCGTGCGGCCGTAACCCACGTTGGTCAGCCAGAGCGCACCGATGCCATCGATGTATTCCTTCCCGTCAATGTCGGTGATCATGGCTCCGTCACCCTTGACCATTAGCAGGGGGCCATTTTCCTCATGATCCCCCAGGATTGTGTTGGGGTGGAGCACATGCTTCGTGTCTAACGCTTTCCATTCTGCGGGCCGGCGCTTCTCATTATTCATTGCGGTGTCCCTCCATAGGTTGTGGCTGCGTCAGGTTCCAGTGGCAACAGGGGTACCGGTCGATCACCCAGACGGGTGCGAAACTCTTGCAGAGCGGTCCGGCAGTAGGCTGGCGCCCAGGCGCACCAGATCGGTGTCAGCGATTGAATCAGGAAGTCCGGAGAAATCGCCGTGGCCATGCGCAACTCGGGGCTCGCGGGCAGAAAGAGCAGGTCGAGATAAGTCACAGGCTCCTGGTTGACTCCCAGCGGCGGCTGCACGTAGCGGCAGTCAAGCCGGAAAAAACCCAGGTGTTTAAAGTAGCGCCATCGCTCAACGAGGCCCATCGCGGTCTTGAGTTCCTGTTCGGCGTACGCCGTCGGGGTGCGGCTAGGATTCTCCACTTCGATAAAGAGACCGGTCGCTCCCGGGAAGCCATTGCGATGGGCTTCCCGGTCCAGCACGGACTTGCGGTAGTCGAAGAGCAGGCGGGATAATCCCTGCCCCCTGGCCCTTCGATCAAGCACCATGTACTCGGAGAACCCGGCACCCGTGGCAATTATGCTGCTGAACAGCGATCCGCCCATGACCTGGTCACCCGCTTTGGCCACCACCAGGTGAAAGCTCCGCAGGGCCTGCGGGCCGGCGGCCAAGAACTCCCGCATCCGCTGCACCCCGAGGCAGACGTTGCCATCGGCGAAGGTGGCTTGGAGCAGAGCCGCAAACTGTTCTACATCGCAATCGGCCGGATCGATAACCTCTTTCAGTTGGAATTGCATCCGGTGAATCCTCCCCTGCAGCGCTGTCATTCACAATAAAGCAAGAAGCGTGCCATCTCTGCAGAACGATGGCACGCTCTCGTATACCAGGCATGGGCTGCCGCCGCGTCAAACGTTGGCTCAGTGGTGAGGGAATCCCCAAGGGTGACCAGCGGGGGCTACTTGACCCAATACAGATGCGCAGACGCATCACATGGGCAAGGATGCATCAATCATTCACGTGCGTTCGACCGGGGAAAAACTGCTTGAGTTTGCGTACAACAGTCGATTGGTTGACGCCGAGCAATTGTGCCATCTCCCGGGTGGACTTACAGCGCTGCATGGCCAGCGTAAGCAACTGGCGCTCCAGCGCAGCCTGGGCTTCGGGGAAGGAGATCAGGTTCAGCACCTGCACGGGCAGGCCGGGGGGCGTGGCTGTATGCCCCACCACGTCTGACGGCAAGTCCTTGGGCTGGATCACCGTGCTCGACGTGGTGACAACCAGCCGCACCACTTGATTCTCCAGCTCCCGCACGTTGCCGGGCCACGGATAGCGGCACAACAGGGTCATGGCTTCCTGGCTGAGGGTGCGTACCCGTTGGTATTTGATGACGGCGCCGGTCAGGAAGTATTCCAGCAGGGCGGGCACATCTTCCGGCCGCTCTCGCAGGGGGGGAATGTGAATCAGCACGACGTTAAGCCGCCAGAACAGATCCTCCCGAAAACTCCCCTGGGTCACCATGGCACGCAGATCCCGGTTGGTGGCCGCGATCACCCGGACATCGACGACCTTGGGGTGGCGCCCGCCCACCCGTGTCACGGTCTTTTCCTGCAGGAAGCGGAGGAGCTTGGTCTGCAGGCCCAGGGGCAGCTCACCGATCTCGTCCAGGAAGAGAGTTCCGCCGTCCGCGGACTCAATTAGCCCGCGCCTGCCTTCCCGGTTTGCCCCGGTGAAGGTACCGCCCTCGTACCCGAACATCTCCGATTCGATCAGGCTCTCTGGCAGGGCTGCGCAGTCAATGGTCTGGAACGGTCGGTCTACCCGGGGGCTCCAGCGATGCAGCAGACGGGCCAGTTGCCCCTTGCCCACCCCGGACTCACCGGTAATCAGGACCGTTGCATCCACCGACGCGACCCGGCCTACCAGATCCAGGACCTCCTGCATCACCCGGCTGGCAAAGACCGGCACCGATTCATCCCGCTGCAGCCGGGCATTCAGCAGGCGGAGTTCGGTGCGGTAGCGTTCGGCGAGGGTCTCGGTCTCTGCCAGTTGGGCGATTAGGTGGTTCAGGTCGGTCACATCGCGGGAGACCGATACGACCCGACTGAGGTTGCCCTCGGCATCCAGGATCGGGATGCTGGTCACCACCAGGCGGCGCCCGGTACGAGTCGCCTGGACCACAGTCTGCCGCTCGCGGGTGCGGATCACCTCACGGGTGAGCGACGGGGTGAAGACCCCCTGGGATTCCAGTTCCTTGACACCGCGCCCCTGCAGCTCCTCGGCTGACAAACCGTAAAACCGTTCGCAGGCAGCATTGACCTGCAGCACACGCCCTTCGCCGTCTGTGATGAAGATCTCATCAAAGCTGGCCTGAATCACCGTCTCCAACTCGACCCGGGCAGCGCTGGTCTCAGCCAGGTGCTGGGCCAGGCGTGGCACTTCGTCCGGGGCGGTGAAGAGTATCACCGTGCCCGTTTCCCTGTCGTGTTTGGCCGGAATGGCCAGAACCGGTCCGCCCGGCCACTGCAGTTCAGCGCTGTGAGTGGCAAACGGCCACGGAAACCCCGGCAGCACCTGGGCGGCGGGGTACCCCACCAGGGCTTCGACGGGCAGCCCCCGCAAGCGTACCATGGCTTGATTGACGCGCACCAAGTGACCCCGGAGATCCAGCAGAGCCATTCCCAGCGGGGAGCGATCCCACAGCTCCCACTCCGGTGGCCGCATTCCTATGGACTTTTCCGGCAACGCGGCCATAGCACCACCCTATCTCTGTATTAATAACTTTCACCTGAGATGCGAACTTTTCTCACTTTCGATGTTTCGTTCACCAAAGCGTCCCGTTATTCCTTTCAGCATATACCGTAAATCGCACACAAGACCTGCAGTGCAGACTGCAGGTCTTGTTTCGGCTGGAGCCTTATTGAGAGGACTTTAACTCAGTGAAGGTGCGGTCGAAGAGCGAGGCGGCTTCGCCCAGGTCACTGGCGTACTCGGCCTTTGTTAGCCACTCCTGGGGCGGATAGGAGGCAACGTTGCTCTTCACCTCCGCCGGCAGCAGTTTGTAACCTTCAGCGTTGGGCAGACCGTAAGGAAATGCAGTGCCAATCTTGGCGGCCACCTTCGGCTGCAGGAGGTAGTTTACGAAGACGTGAGCGGTGTATGTGTGGGGGGCGCTCTTGGGAATCGCCACACTGTCAAGCCAGAGGCCGCCGCCATCCTGGGGCATGACGTACTTGATATTCGGATTCTCTTTCATGGCCAGGGCCGCTTCGCCATTCCACACGACGCCGAGCCAGGCCTCTTCGCTGATCAGCAACCCCTTGGGGCTGTCGCTGTCCCAGGCCTTGATGTTTGGCAGCAACTTGCGCAGCCAATCCTGGGCGGTCTTTACCTTGGCCGGATCCGTTTCATTCCGGGAGAAGCCGCTGGCCTGGAGCCCGATGGTCATGATCTCCCGGCTGTCGTCCAGGGCGACGATGCGGTTCTTGTACTTGGGGTTCAGCAGATCAGCCCACTTGGTGGGCGGGGTGGTCACGAGCTTGCTGTTGTATGCGATGCCCACCGTACCCCACATGTAGGGAATGGAGTACTTGTTGCCGGGGTCGTGGGTGAGGTTGGTAAAGCCCGGCACAGTATACTTGAAGTTGGGGATCTGGGTCAGGTCGATGCGCTGCAGGAGTCCCTGCTGGATCAGCGATTGGATCATGTAGGTGCTGGGAACGACCAAGTCATAGGTGCCGCCGCCGGCCTGCAGCTTGGCCGCCATCTCCTCGTTGGAAGAGTAGGTATCATAGTTGACGTGAACCCCGAATTCGGCCTCGAATTCCTGCAGCACCTCTTCAGGCATGTATTCGGACCAACTGAAGAGGTTGAGGGTCTTGCTCAGCTTGCTCTTGTCCACCGTGTATTCGACCGGCTGAGCTGGAGCCGGAGCCGAAGCCGGAGCCGCAGGGGCCGTTGTCGCCGCCTTGTTCTCTGCGG
>DAHVXO010000215.1 GCA_027356675.1 Symbiobacteriaceae bacterium
CCGTCAGCGGGGGCGTGACCGAAACCGCCCCTGTTGCTGACTGGACCCGGTCCGTCATCCGCCTGCACATCGTGGCTAACAGCGACTCCGAGGCCGACCAGGCGCTCAAGCGGGCTGTGCGCGATGCGATTCTGAGCGAGGTCACTCCGCTGTTCACGGGCACTGCAACCCCGGCGGAGGCCGAACGCGCAATCCTGACCGCGGCGCCCCGCATTCAGGCGGCGGCAGAGCGGGTCATCCGAGCGGCAGGCCAGTCCGATCCCGTGCGCCTGGACCTGGGACGGTTTCCTTTTCCGGCCCGAGCCTATGGGCGATTCTTCCTGCCCGCCGGGGAGTACCGGGCCCTGCGGGTCTTGATCGGTGAGGCCAGGGGCGCTAACTGGTGGTGCGTGCTGTTCCCGCCCATGTGCTTCCTGGATTGGAGCACAGGGGTGGTGCTGGAGCCAAAGCCCGGGTCAGCCGGCGCCGAGACCGTCACAGTGCGGGCGAGGCCCCTGGTTCAGGCCCGGCTGGCAAGCGTGGAGTGGGTGCGTCACAAGGTATCGCGCCAATCCCGTCCAACTCGGCGCACGCGGCCGAACAGACTCCCGCAGTAAGCGGGTCGAAGGAATCAAAGGTCCGAGTCGGTGGCGAATCGCCTCCCCACACCGCATATCATGCGGATAAGCGACTCGAGGGGAGGGTGAGCCGGTGGGTACTACCAAGGCATCCGATCTACGCAAGATGGTCATCGATGTCAAGACTGGCCGACACATGGGCGAGTTAATTGACGTAGAGATCGACGATGCCAGCGGGCGCATCACGGCGATCGTCGTGCCCGGCGAGTCCAAGATCTTTGGGCTCCTGGGGTCCGGCCCGGATGTCATCATCCCTTGGGCCAAGATCAAGAAGATCGGTCCGGATTGCATCCTGGTTGAAGCAGATGGGTCGGGCTGGCACACGGACTGAACGGGTCCACCGGAGAAGTCACCTGTATGCCAATGCACTCTACTTACAACAAACAGGCTTTCGGGATCGTCATGCTACAAAGTGAGCCCTGTGGCGGCCGGCATTGTCTGGCCGCCTTTTGCTTGGCCCGCCGTTTTTGATCTGTATTTCTCTAAAATCTTGCTATGGTAAAGAGCGTAAACTTATATTAAAATACGGAATACGGAATACGGAGTTCCGAATAGGCAGGGGGAGGAGGGGTCATCGATTCTGATGGAACCGATCGAGCTGCGCAGTGACCCGCTATACGTAAAGGTTTATACCCTGCTCAAGAAGTGGATCATGGAGGGGCGCTTGCGGCCGGGTGAACGGATTGGAGAGACCAGCCTGGCTGCGGACTTGCAGGTCAGCCGCACACCCGTGCGGGATGCCCTCCGGCGGTTGGAACAGGATCGCCTGATCACGCCGGTGGCCGGATCTGCCTACGAAGTCTACCGCCCCACGCTGGAGGACCTGACCGACCTGTATACCGCCCGTGCCATCCTCGAGGGTGGCGTGGCACGCCTGGCCACCCGGCGCGGCGCCCCGGAGATCGCAGAGATGGCGGCAGTCATGGTACGAATGCAGGCTGCCTACGACCAAAACGCCGCCGATGTGATCCTGGACATGGACATGGAGTTCCACGAGTTGTTGATGTCTGCCGGTGGGAACCCCGTCCTGGTTGAGCTCCACAGTCATCTGACCAACCGATTGCGGCTCATGCGGATCATCAGCGGTGGCATCACCGCTCGCCGCGATCAGATCCTCGCGCAACATAGTGCGATCGTGGCCGCCCTGCGCAGTGGTGATGGTGCCGCTGCCGAGGAGGCCACCCGGGCGCACGTTATGGCCGTCTACGAGATCGCCCGCGCTACCTTTATCAACGACCCCGTGCTCCGGACCTGAGGCCGACGACAGCCCTTGCCAACCCACACGATTAGCAGAAGGGGAGTATGATCTTGATGTTGTGGACTCGTTTTGGTCGCGTGGCTGTTGTTGTAGTCCTCAGTAGCGTCCTTGCCCTTACTGGCTGCTCCAGCGGCACTGCCGAGAAGAAGACTGAACAGCCCACCCAGACGGCGCCCGCCCCGGCCCCCAAGAAGGATGTCGTCATCAACATCGCTCTCAATGCTGATCCCCCCAAGCTTGATCCCCATCAGTCCTCGGCCCTGGTCGACCGGCAGGTGTTCCAGAGCCTGTTCGACAAGCTGGTGGAATTCGACAAGGATCTGAAGATCGTCCCGATGCTGGCTGAGAAGTGGGATATCTCCGCCGACGGCCTGACATACACCTTCACGCTGCGTAAGGGCGTCAAGTTCCACGATGGGACGGAGTTCAACGCCGACGCCGTCAAGTATAACTTCGACCGGATGATGGATCCCAAGTTCGTCTCGCCCCGCAAGACCGAGATCAATAGCGTGGAGAAGGTCACCGTGGTCGATCCCAACACAGTCAAGCTCCAGCTGAAGCAGCCCAACGCCAGCCTGCTGTCGGTCCTGGCGGACCGCGCCGGCATGATCGTATCGCCCACCGCGGCCAAGGCCGCCGGTCTGGACTTCCTCAATAACCCGGTCGGCACTGGCCCCTTCAAGTTCAAGGAGCGGGTCAAGGGCGACAGCATCACGCTGGTCAAGAACGAGAACTACTGGCAGGCGGGTTTGCCCAAGGCCGCCGGTATCGTCTATAAGACCGTGACGGACGAGAACGTCAAGTTGGTCAACCTGCAGGCGGGTCAGCTGGATATCATCGACACCGTGCCGGCCAAGCAGGTGCCGGCGCTGGCCAGCGATGCCCGGGTCAAGATTGCCAAGGGTCCCAGCCTCCAGTACCAGGGCCTCTGGCTGAATGTGACCAAGGGCCCGCTTGCCGACAAGCGGATTCGGCAGGCGATCGATCTGGCCATCGATCGGGCTGCGCTGGTCAAGGTGGTCTTCGGTGACGTGGCCGTGCCCGGTTGGAGCCCCTTCGCCCCTGGCACCCCCATGGGCGACAGCTTCCCTGCCCCGGCGCGCGACCTGGAGAAGGCCAAGAGGCTCGTGGCTGAGACCGGTGCGGCCGGTGCAGTGAACATCTCGCTGCGGGTCTCCCCGTCGCCTACCAACCAGCAGATCGCCCAGGTGGTCCAGAGCATGCTGGCCGAGGCCAACATCAAGATCACCATCGAGCAGGAGGAGTTCGGCGCACTGCTGAAGCGGCTCGGCGATAAGAACTACGACATGGCGCAGGTCGGCTGGAGCGGCCGTCCCGACCCGGACGGCAACATCTACGCCTTCCTGATCACCGGCAGCGGCAACAACTACTCCGGCTACAGCAACCCCAAGGTCGACCAGTTACTGGGCGATGCCCGCAAGCCCAGCGACATGGCCCAGCGCAAACCCGTGTATGAGCAGATCGTGAAGATCGCCCATGACGACGTTCCCTACGTCTATCTGTGGCATCCGCTGGTGGTCATGGGCCTCGGCCCGACGGTTCAGGGCTACGTGTCCGTCCCCGACGGCATGATCCGGACCGCCAACCTGACCAAGTAGGATGATTACCTTCCTGGCCAGACGCATCGCCTTGATGCTGCCTATTCTGCTTCTGGTCAGCATCATCGCTTTCAGCCTGATCCATCTGGTGCCCGGCGACCCCGCCCTGGTGATCCTGGGTCCGGAAGCGCCCAAGGAGACGGTTGAGGCGCTGCGCAAGCAGTTGCGGCTCGATCGCCCCCTGGTGATTCAGTACGTGGACTGGCTGGGTGCCGCCGTCACGGGAAACCTGGGCCGGTCGCTGGTCGACCGCCAGCCTGTGGCCAAGCTAATCGCCCAGCGGTTGCCTGCGACGCTTGAACTGGCGTTCCTGACCTTCACGATCTCCCTGCTGGTCGCCGTGCCCATCGGGATCTACAGCGCCACACGCCGGGGCAGTCCCGGGGACTACGTCGCCAGTGTGGCCTCGCTGGTGGGCCAATCGATTCCCCACTTCTGGCTGGGGATCATGCTGATCGTGTACTTTGCGCTCAAGCTCAAATGGCTGCCCGCCTCCGGGTACGTTCACTTTATGGACGATCCGCGGGCGAACCTGCTGGCGATGATCATGCCGGCGGCCGCCACGGGAGCCCGTGAGGCTGCCGTGATCACCCGGTTCCTGCGAGCGAGTCTGTTGGAGACCCTGAAGTTGGATTACGTCCGGACGGCCAAGGCCAAGGGCCTCTCCGAGCGGGTCGTCGTGCTCCGACACGCCGTCCGCAATGCTCTGATCCCAGTCATCACCGCCAGCGGCCTGCAGATTGCAGGCCTGCTGGGCGGGCTGGTGATCACGGAGACGATCTTCACGATTCCCGGCTTCGGCCGGCTGATCGTCGATGCGATCTTCCAGCGAGACATTCCGGTGATCCAGGGCGCGGTGCTCTTTGCTGCTTTGATGGTCATGACCGTCAACTTGCTTGTCGATATCATCTACTCGGTGATCGATCCACGGATCAAGCTGTCAGGGAGGAGGGCGTAGCCATGGCACAGGCGGAGTTGAAACCGGCTGGCGCTGCGGCCCTCCGGGAGCGGAGCCGAAGGGGCGACCTGTGGCGCCGGTTTCGCAAGAACCGGCTCGCCCTGATCGGTGGGACGATCGTGCTCCTCATGGTGCTCATCGCGGTTTTTGCCTCGGTAGTCGCACCTTACAATCCACTCAAGCAGAATTACGCGGCGGCGATGCAGGCGCCCAGCAAGTCTCACTGGTTTGGCACCGATGACCTGGGGCGGGATGTCTTGAGCCGGGTCATTTACGGCGCACGCAACTCACTGTCGGCCGGAGTCGTGTCGGTCGGCCTGGCATTCGCGGTGGGTCTGCCCGTCGGCATGGTGGCGGGGTATTACCGGGGATTCTGGGACGAGGTGGTCATCATGCGGATCACCGATGCCTTCCAGGCCATTCCGTTCCTGATTCTTGCCCTCGCGATGGCGGCCGTGCTGGGGCCGGGCCTGGGCAAGGCGATGATCGCCATCGGCATCGGCTTTACGCCGGCGGTCATCCGCATGGTGCGCAGCCAGGTGTTGGCGCACCGAGAGTCCGATTACGTCCAGGCCGCCAGGGCGCTCGGCGCCACGGACGCACGGATCATGTTCCACCACCTGTTGCCGAACATTGCGGGACCGCTCATCGTCCAGGCGTCGCTGATGACGGCGGCGGCGGTTATCGCTGAAGCGGGGCTCAGTTATCTGGGCCTGGGCATTCAGCCGCCGGACCCGGCCTGGGGGTCCAGTCTCAAGTTCGCCCAGGGATTCCTGACGATCGCACCCTGGATGGCCTACTATCCGGGAGTCGCCATCTTTGTGTCGGTGCTTTCGATCAACCTGCTGGGCGATGGACTCCGGGATATGCTCGATCCGCAGACCAAGAACAGTTAGCTTGCTGCACGCGACGACCCCCGTCGGGCTGTATGGCCCGGCGGGGGTTTTGGTCCAGAGGGATGCTTGCGCAGAAACCGTACAGCCCGGTATCGCAGGTTCAGGCTACTGAACGTTGGTCATGGGTGCCGTGGTGGCGGTGGGTGCCACCGCGGCGGTCACGGACAGGGTCCGGGTGATGGTCGGCCAGCTCTGCGTAATCTGTTGGTTGCTCTGGTTGACCAGATTCAGGACTGTGGCCACGAGGGGGTCCTGGCGGATCGCGGCAGGCAGGCGGGCGGCGAGCTGGCCCGCGATCTGCCGGTTCTGCAGAAAGGCGGTCAGGTTCAGCCCGATATCGGCAATGGCCGAGGCATCGCCCATTTCCAGCCGCAGCAGCGCGCCCAGCAGGGCCACCTGGTGGTGCAATTCGTTCAACTCTACCTCGCTGAAGCGCTGGAACGCTGCGTTGGACCGCAGGTTGGGGTTCGCCAGGGCGTCCACATGGTAGCTGTGGGCGATCGCGGCCACAGGCAAGCTTTGCATGATGAAGGACCGCAGTTCATTGAGCGGTATTCCGGCTGCCATCGCGATGGCCTGGGGCGAGATGCCGGCCATCATCGGCGGGATGCTCCCCGCTGCGGGTGCGGCACAGGCGCCGGCGGCAGGCACAGCATAGGCGCCAGGCTGCGGTCCATACATCGCCATTTGTGGCGCCGCGCATGGGCTTACGACTGGTGCGGCCTTAGCGGTCTGATAGCCTGTGGTCTGCATGGGTCGATCCCACTCCTTCAACGGGGCGTTTGACTAGACGTGTTATGCTACGGAGACCCGCCCTCGGGCGTGCCCGTACATTTGCAGGGAATTCTGGCCCCCGGCGCTGCACTTTGCTAAAATAGCAATTGAGCGCGTAGGGCAGACGAGGAGGCGGACTGATGGCCGGAGAGCCCCTTTGGACCCGACATGACGGCGTGGAGGCATACCACCTGACCGCCTTGGAAGAGTTGGGTGGTGTAATCGCCGTTTTCACGGGCCGGGCCGGTGGCGTGAGCGGGCGCTGGGGGGCCGGACTCAACTGGAGTTACTCCGTTGGCGACGAGCCTGCCCAGGTGCAGGAGAACCGCCGCCGCACCCTGCAGGCGCTGGGTCTGCCGTTGCGCCGGGGCGTGATGGCCGGGCTCGTCCATGGCAACCGCGTCGTGCGGGTCTCGGGTGACGAGGAGCCGGGCAAGGATGAGGTCCGGCTGGCTGACGACTGCGATGCCATCATCACGGATGTGCCTGACCTGGCGTTGATCGTGACCGCGGCCGACTGCGTCCCGGTCTATCTCGCAGACCCGGTGCGCCGGACCATCGGGGTGGCCCACGCCGGGTGGCGTGGGACGGTGGCCGGCGTCGCGGGCCGCACGGCCCGGGCCATGGCCCGTGAGTTTGGCTCCCGTCCGGCCGACATTCGGGCGGCCGTGGGCCCCTCCATCGGCCCCTGCTGCTACGAGGTGGATGACAGGGTCGCCCTTCCGTTACGGGACTACTTCGGGGCAGCGGCCGCCACCCTGCTGACCCCCGGGAACGCACCGGGCAAGTTCATGCTGGACCTCTGGTCGGCCAATCGGCTGGATCTGGAGCGGGCCGGGATCACCCAGGTGTCCGTCGCGGGCGTCTGCACGTCCTGCGGTGTCGACCGCCTCTTTTCGCACAGGGCCGAATCCGGCACCGCCGGGCGGGCCGCTGCGGTAATCGCCCTACTCTCTGACTAGCCCCCGCTGCAATGGCCAAGCCGGAAGGGGGATTCGGATGCCGGACCAGTCGCAGGCATACCGCAGGCACCTCCACACGTTGCGGCGCGACCTGCAGCCGTCACGCCCGCCGCAGCTCCCGCTCAGAGGTCCCCGGCCCAGGATTCCCTGGTACATAGCGACGGGGACAGCCTTGCTCGTCGCCGGCGCCCTCTACTTGCGGCTATGGCCCAATCTACCACCCGCCACCGTCAACTTGGCCGTCCGCACCCTCGAAGTCTCTTTGGATGAAGAGGCTGTGGTAGTGCATGGCGAGCGGGTCTACACATCGCCTGTCGCCGGACAGGCCCGCCGCCTGGTGCCGGAGGGCCAGCGAGTTCGGGTCGGCACTCCCGTGGCGGAAGTGACGCCCGACGGCGGTGCGGCTCCCACGACCGTGTTCGCCGAGACCGCCGGCATGTTGACCTTTCAGGTGGACGGTCTGGAAGCGGCGCTGGACCCTGCGCAGGCCGTGGCCTGGAAGCCGGCCTGGTTCAAGTCCCTCGCGGCTCCTAACCCCCGCCGCCTGGCGGAGGGGCGGGTCGAGTCCGGCGGCGCTCTCTTCAAGATCGTTGACAACGTGGCACAGAGACTGATCCTGGTCGCCGAGGAGGGTACACTGCCCATCATCGATGCGGGAATGACCATGCAGGTTCGTTTCGCAGGCCGCGGCGCCCCGGTTGAAGCGACCCTGACCCGCTTGGAGCGGGAGAGTGGCACCGCATTGCTCCACCTGACCCCGCAACGCCTACCCCAAGACCTGAATGCTGTGCGCCGGGCGAAGATCACCCTGATCTTTGCCACATACTTCGGCAAGGTCGTCCCCCGCACTGCCATCGACGTCCGAGACGGCCGCCAGGGGGTCTGGGCGCTGGAAGACAACGAACCCGTCTTCACGCCGGCCAGGGTCCTCGGCGGCAATGTGCAGGATGTCGTACTGGAAACCGACCTGCCCCCGGGTTCCCGGATTCTGCGCCAGGCACCCGTCAGAATGTAGTAGTACAAGGCGTTTGACGGAAGGGAAGTTGGATTTTGGTGTCGAACATTCCTGAGAATGTGGTAGTCGTCCGTCAGCGGGTGGCTGCGGCGGCGCGGCGGGGCGGGAGGGATCCGACTGCCGTCACCATCATTGCCGTCACCAAAACTCGTACCGTGGACGAGGTGCGTCAGGTTCTCGCTACCGGCCTCACCGACCTGGGAGAGAACCGGGTTCAGGAGCTCAAGGAGAAGTGGACCGCCCTGGGCGGTACTGCCGCTACCTGGCATGTAATCGGGTCGCTCCAGACCAACAAGGCAAAACAGGCAATGGAGATGGCATCTCTGGTCCACTCCCTGGACCGGGAGGCGCTGGCAGATGAATTCGCCAGGGTTGCCGAACGGGATGGGAAGTTGGTGGATGCCCTCGTCCAGGTCAACGTCTCCGGCGAGGGGTCCAAGCACGGCATCGCTGCGGCCGATCTGGTCGGGTTTCTCAGGCGTATCAGTGAGCGGGGACAGATCCGGGTCCATGGCCTCATGACCATGGCGCCACTGGATGCCGACGCCGAACAGTCCCGGCCCCATTTTCGCCGGCTGCGGCTGCTCGCTGCGGAGGCACAGCGCCTGGCTCTGCCCGGCATCGACCTCAAGCACCTGTCCATGGGAATGTCGGGCGACTATGAAGTCGCCGTGGAAGAAGGGGCTACCCTGGTCCGCATCGGCACCGCCATTTTCGGTGCCAGACAGTAGATCCAGCCCAGCGTCCTGGAGCGAGCTCGCTAAGCACCTGAGGGAGGGACCAAGAAGTGCCCAACAAGAAGGGCGTCTGGAGCAAATTCGTGGGTTACCTGGGCTTTGGTCCGGAGGATGAGGAGTTCGCGGACGAACTCGAAGAGGCGGCGCCGGCTGCCGAGGAGTGGCCCGCCGACATCAAGCGCTCCGCCGACCGCCGGGCTCCCGTAGTCCCCATCACATCGGTTTCACCCAAACAGCAACCGACGTTTAAGGTCCTCGTGATCGAGCCCCGCTCCTTCGAAGAAGTGCAGACCATCGTCGATCAGATGCGCGCCCGGCGCCCGATCATTCTCAACCTGGAGTCGCTGGACAAGGATCTGGCCCAGAAGATCCTTAACTTCCTTAATGGTGCAATATACGCCCTGGGCGGCGAGACCCAGCGGGTTTCCCAGGGTATCTTCTTCTTCGCGCCACAGGGCACGGACATCACCACAATGGGTCGGGGCATTACCGGCACCGCCATCGGCGGCGGGTCGGTCGATCTGCCCCTCGGGGTGCTTGAGAAGCTTACAGGCGTCTCCCACGCGGAGACGGCCTCCCTGCGTGCCAGTTCCTTTACCGCCCGCGGCGAGTCCGACCTGCTGATCCGGGCCACCGGGCAGAAGGGCGAGAAGGAGCGGGGCGGGGTAGACGGACGTCCCAGGCCGGATTGGCGTGAGAAATAGGGGGAATTCAGTCTGAATCGGCCAGTTTCAACCACCCTCGCGATTTTCATCCGGATTTTAAGCGTGCTGGTCCTGGCGCGCATTCTGACCTCATGGTTCCGACCGCGCTACCGCACGCGTGAAAACAGTTGGTTCTTCACCCTGGACGAATGGATCTGGCGCCTCACGGAGCCGATGCTGGCGCCAATCCGCAACATTCTGCCCACAGGCGGCATGGGCATGGACTTTTCGCCCTTTATTTTGATGCTGCTCGTCCAATTCATCGGCAATTTCCTGCTCAATGCCCTGGCAAGAGTGGGACTCTAATGTTAGATAACGAACGCACAAGTGAAAGCGGGTGGCTTCATGGGACTCACCATCATGGATATTCATAACAAGCAATTTTCCAAGCAGTTCCGTGGCTATAATCCTGATGCCGTCGATGAGTTTCTGGACCAGATCATCCGCGAGTTCGAACTGCTCTCCAAGAACAGCGCCCACCTCAAGGAGCAGGTTGAGAGCCTCAACCTCAAGCTGGAGCAATACCGCAGCCTGGAGGAGACCATCAACAAGACGCTGGTGGTGGCGCAGGAGGCCGCGGAGGACCTGAAGGCTAACGCCCGCAAGGAATCCGACCTGATCATCCAGGACGCGCGCATCCAGGCCGAGCGCATTATTGAGGGCGGGCAGGTCAAGGCACGCCGCATCGCTGATGAGAATGCCGACCTGACCCGCGCGGCCCACGTGCTGCGCACTCAGGTGCGGGCGATGCTCCAGGCTCAATTGGAGGCAATCGACGCGGTTCGTGACCCCTTCTCCCAGGCGGCGCCGGCCACGCTGCCCGCCGAGGACAGGGAATAGGGTGCGCCCCTGGAGCCATCTGGCACCAGGGCCGTTCTTTTCCGGGGGACGGCGCCGCAACGCCTGGACAGACTAGGCTGCAGGAGGTGTCGTCGTGCCGCAACTCGAGGTGTACTGCACAGTCCATAACTGCGGTTACTGGGGCAAAGACAACCACTGCTTGGCCGAGAAGATTCTCATCGTGACGGATGTGCAGGCCAGTTCCTGGCCCGATAACGTGGACGCACCCGTGGGCAGCCAGTTGCAGACTGCTACCGCCGACACGTGCATGCAGACGGCCTGCAAGACCTTCCACCGCCGGTACAGCCACGCCGGCCCGGTTCAGGACCAGCGCAACGCCAATCCGCAATACGCACAACAGTTCCCCCACTGACAAATGCAGGGCGCGGATATCGTCCTCTGACTTGTGGGACCAATGACCGCTGAAAGCCTCCCTGAACTTGACATTGACCGCCCGTCATGGTAGCATAGTTGGAAGCAGACGGAC
>DAHVXO010000196.1 GCA_027356675.1 Symbiobacteriaceae bacterium
GACCGAACGTGGGAATCTTGGCGACCGCGATTTGGACCTCCATGAGCCCCGGGTTCACCTCCAGGCACTCGCCAGGACCGATATAACAAACTCCATTTTACGTCACAGGAGTGGAGCCGTCCATAGTGGCGGTATGCCGCCGGGAATTCGCGCCACCCGGCCCGGATACAGGGTCACGTCTCGGCCCGGTCGCCTATGGCCAGAATCTGTACGGCCTTGCGCAGTGCACGCGGGGAGACGCCCGCATCGATGGCCGCCTGGACCACCTGATAGTACTCGCTGAGCCGGGCCGGGTCCACCCCATGCTCCTCCTGCGCGACACCACCGAAAAAGTCGCCCCGAATGAGAAAATCGAGGGGCAGCCCCGCATAGCTGGCCAAAAGTCGGAGCAAGTGGCTCTGCAGCGGTGCGGCGCCCTTCAGCACGTCCGCCAGGCTCGCCGGGGTGTAGCCGAGGCGGGCGGCCATCTGCGGGAAATCGAGCAGGGTTGGGTAGGACCGTTCGAAGAACTGTAGAATGGCCTCCACCCGCGCTTGAATCGGCGCGAGCTTAAGCGCTTGGTGCGCAGCCGGCGCCAGGCGGTCGTACTCGTGCAGGAACCCGGCGCGCAGTGCGGCCGGTGACGGTTCGGCGCCGGACTCCAGGTACTCCTCCGTCGTGTTGAAGTACTCCGCCAGATGGCGGAGCAGATCCGGCGCCAGCCCCCTCTGGGCGCCATTCTCAAGCCGGACCAGGTCCGCGTGCGCAAGGCCGGTCACGACGGCCAATTCACGGGTCGTAATGGACCGCGCCGCCCGGAGACGGGAGAACCGCTGATCGATCCCATCGGACACCGTGCGCCCCTCCACCGACCAGAGTAGGATCTATTCGACAATCGTCTACAAGGTCTCCCATGATTTTACAATATAGGCTTGCGTGAAATGGGAATTCTTGGTATACTTTCTCTGGAAGTAAAACCGCGAAAAATGAATGAGGTGGATTAAAATGGGCCTGATCGTCCCGTTGGAGCCGCGCCGCTCGGCGAAACAAAGATTGAACGTCACGACACCCAGGCACGAACTACTGCTGATCCTGGCAAGGTTGCTGGCTGCGGGCGCCACAGATTTCACCCGGGTGGCCCTGGATGCCTGGGGCAGACACGAGATCGAACCGGAAGAACTACTCGAGTTATGCACCACCTACGCCAGCGTCGCCGGGCTTGAAACCCTCGCATAATGAAACCAACCGCCGGGCTATCCGGCGGTTTTCGTTTCACGAAGACCGGAGTTCAACTCGCAAGACCGGTTCGCCGGCATTCACGTGGGCGGCGGAGAGCGGGATCAGGGCGCCGACACGGTCCATGTTCGTGATCAGGACCGGGCTCACCAGCGGCTTGCCGCGGGCGGCGATAAGGGTAAGATCACAGTGGCCCAGTTCGTCCCCGGCCGCAACTTGATCCCCTTCCCGAACACGGATGGCGAAGCCCTCGCCCACCAGCGTGACCGTGCCCACGCCGATGTGTACCAGCACTTCAAGCCCACCTGCGGTCGCGATCCCCAGGGCGTGACCGCCTGGGAAGACGGCCATCACCCGACCGGTCACAGGGGCGACGATGCGCCCGTCGGTGGGCTCGATGGCAAGGCCGTCGCCGGCGAGACGCCGGGCGAAGACTTCGTCGGGCACGTCCGCCAGGGGCACGACCCGACCAGTCAGCGGACTGAGCAGGGTGACCACGCCCGGAGCTATCGCCGCCCGCATGCGGGCGGCGATAGCCCCGGCCCGCGCCCCCACCACGACCTGCACCGCCCCCCCGGACACCAGCAACACCGTTCCGGCGCCCAATGCTGCCAGGCGGGACTCATCGACCGCCTGCTGGTCTTGCACCGTGATCCGCAGGCGGGTCATGCACGCCTCCAGACCCGTCAGATTCGCCGCCCCGCCCAGGGCTGCCACATAGGCCGCCCCCTCACCCGCACCGAGCTCAGGCGAGGCCTCAACCGCCACCACGCCCCGCCCTGGTGCCGCCGCCACCTCGGCCGTTTGCCCCAGAATGGGCGGCCGCAGCCAGCGAATCACGACTCGGAAGCTGAAGTAGTAAAGCGCCACGTACGCAAGCCCCAGGGGCAATAGCATCCAGCTCTTCTCCGACTGATGCCAGTTGATTAAGATCATCGGCAGCGCGTACCCGCCGAGGCGGATACCCAACGCATACCCCAGCCATGATGCCAGACCTGAAAAGACCACATGCAGCCCAAACAACACAGGTGATGCGAAGATGAATGCGAACTCCACCGGCTCCGTGACCCCCAGGACCATGGCGGTCAGGATTCCCGTGATCATCAGTCCCGTCACCCGCCGCCGCTGCTCGGGCCGGGCCTCGTGGATCATGGCGAAGGCGGCCCCCACGGGCGCAAACCCCAGCGTCACGAAGAACCCGCTCAGGATCCGCCCGGCGCCCGGATCGCCTGCGAGAAACCGCAGGTACTCGCCGGCGACCAGTTTGCCCGAGACCGGGTCCACCCACCCGCCCATCTGCGTGTCCACCAACTGCATCAAAATGTGATGCAGCCCGGTGGGGATCAACAGCCGCAGGACCGAACCGTAGGCAAAGGCGCCTACCGCCCCAGCGCCATGGATCCAGGTCCCCAGGCCGATGATCCCGCTCTGAATCCACGGCCACGTCCACCCGAAGACGTACCCCAGCGCGACCCCCGCCAGCGCTGCCACCTGCGGCCCCAGGCGCTTCCCGCTAAAAAGCGCCAGATACTCCGGCAATTCGACATGCTTGACCTTGTTGTAGAGCCATGTCGAAACCGCCCCCGCCACCAGCCCGCCCAACACACCCACATTCAGGGTGGGATCCCCTGAGGCGCGCTCCGCCACGGAGACCATGACAAGAAAGCCTGTCGCCACCGTGAGGGCGCCCATCCCATCCGCCTCGGTGAACCCGATGCTGATACCGATGCCGTAGAAAAGCGGCAGCCAGTTGCGGATCATGGCCTGCCCTGCACCTTCGAGCGGCGCGATATGCAGTTGCATCCCCGCCGCCAGCAGGATGGCCGCCAGCGGCAGGAATGTGATCGGGATGATCAAACTCGCCGCCACCCGCTGAAAGAACGCATCCCTGGAGCCCTTCATGGCTTACCCTCCCAGGTGCCCAAACGTGACCAGGGTCAGCCCCAATTCGGCCACTTTGCGGCGTGTCGCCGGCGCCGTCACGGCCGCCAACTCCACCTCGCGCTGACCCAACAGCGAAGTCAAAGCGTGCAACGGCGCGTCGACGTAGCCAGGGTGACAGACCAGCTCCGTAACCCCTTCGCCCACCTGATCTAGCTTCGCCAGCAACGATAGGCCATCGATGTTGCCCACCAGGCAGTGCTGCGGATACCGCAGACCCGCCCGCTGCGTCGCTGCTGCCGCCCGGCGCAGGAACGCCGGCACGAGAAACCCCGCCGGCACCCAGCGTGGAAAGAGGGCGGACGCATCAACCGCGAGGCCGGGATCGAGCACCCGCACCGCTGGAATCTTGTATGCGCGGGCGACCTCAGCAAAGACCGTCGCAATCCCCGGATAGGCCTGCACATACTTGTGCGTATCGAGATGGGTCGGCAGCCGGCCCAGCAGCGCAATCCCCTTCTCCACCTGCGCCTTCCACTCCCGGAGCACGTCGTGCCCCCGGATCCCCAGGAGCAGGTGGCCCAGCCCCTTGGCGAACCGCCCATCGGGCCCCACCAGCGACGGCACTGCCGATGGCGACAGCACAGGCGCCCCCACCGTCAGATTCAGGTGAATGCCGACGCCCAGGTCCGGGGCCTGCCGGAGCAGCTTCACCATCTCCGGTGCCCAGGGGAAATTGACCATCAAGGTCGTGGAGGTCACAATGCCCTCCCGGTGCGCCCGGATGATGCCACGGCTCACGCCCTCCGTCAGCCCGAAATCATCTGCGTTGACGATGAGGTAGCAGGGCACGCTCCCCCTCCTTGCCAGAACTCTTACGCGAACTGCGGCAGATCGGCCTTGTGCGCCTTCACCAACGCTTCTACGATCTGCCGGGCCACGCCACGCCCCGGCACCAGGGGATTGAGCGCTACCGCCTCCACTGCGATGTCAACGCTCCCCTCCAGGGCCGCCTTCACGTTGAGCGACTCGGCCGCCTTGATCTGCTGGAGCAGTGGCGCCTCGGTCGCCGGGATGGGCGGCACGGGGATGCGCTCCCACCCGCCCGGCCCAACCAGGGCCGGAAACTGGGCCGCCTCATCGGTCGGCAGGTTCGGCACCGCCCCGCCGTTGCGCTGCTGGATGACGAACCGCGCCCGCCGCCCGGACGCCATGGTCGCGATCACCTGGGAGGCCAGATCCGCATGGGACTGATGACCCCGGTGCTGCGTCAGCACGGGCCGTTCTGCGGTCGCAGCGGATTCGTAGTACCTGTAGAGCGCCGGGACCCGCTCCATCAGCACCTCGGCCCGGGTCTTGGGCTGGCGCTGCAGCTTCGCGAGCATCTGATCTTTGTAATAGTAATACCGCAGGTACGGGTCCGGCACGTACCCATGCTCCCGAAAGAGTCTGACCGTTCCCGTCTCCTCCGAGAGGGGCAGCACGCCGACCAGTGGCCCCAATAGCACGCCCCACCGCCGTAGCCGGGGTATCACGTCTGCACCGTCCAGCAAAACATGCTGCGACCAGCCACCATGGTTGATGCCCGCGTAGTCCAGGGTCACCCGGTGAAAGTCAACGCGCAGAAGCTTGCCAATCGCCCATTCCACTCCCGTTGGCATGTCGCATAGCCCAATGAACCGGGCGTCGGGGAACTGGCGGATGACCGCCTCGGTCACCATGCCCGCCGGGTTCGCGTAGTTGATGATCCACGCCTCCGGCGCCAGGCGCCGCACCTCCGCCACGATGTCGAGAATCAGAGGGATCGAGCGCCAGGCGAAGGACATGCCACCTGGTCCCAGGGTCTCCTGCCCGATCACGCCGTGCTTCAGCGGGATCCGCTCATCCAGCGCCCGCCCGGCGAAGCCGCCTGCCCGAGGCTGCGTCAGGATGAACCGGGCGCCGGTCACCGCCTCCGATCGATCCGTCGTCGCCGTCACGGTCAAATCCGCCCCGGCCGTCCGCACCATGCCGCGCACCAGGCGCGCCACTACATCCAGGTGCGGCGCATCCACGTCGTGCAGGGCCAATTCCCAGCCTCGGAAGATCTCCTTCGCCTTGAGAAACCCTGCGATGATATCGGGGGTGTACGCGCTTGCTCCGCCGATGATGGCTAGTTTCACTGCTACCCTTCACCCCCGCAAGTAGATCGGATTCGAGTAGATCCACCCACGCCCCCGCTTCAAGTCCTCCACCCGGTAGACGCCCGGTCCCTGGTCCGCCGCCTGCAGGTCGCAATCGTGCATCTCGGCGATGACCTGCCCATCTTTCAGCAGACGGAGGAGTGGCTTGGTGCCGAACGTGTATGGGACGCGCGTGGAAAAGTGCACGGTGCCGGCGCCAGTGTGAGCGACGGCCTGACCCATCAGCAGCCACTCGTTCTCCCGCCGCCCCACGAAGGTGAAACCTGTCGGGTCGCCTTCCTGGTGGTTGGCCACGAAGCAGGCACCCGCGCGCAGCGCCTCCATCACAAGGAGCCGGTCGGTGGTGACGTCCCGGGTGAAGGGGGCAGTCAGCATGAGATGCGTCCGGATGGTCCGGAACGATCGCACATACGGGTGTGCGACCAGGTCAACCCCCACGATGCGCCGTTTGATGCCGTGGGCATCCACGCCGCCGATGGCCGTAACCCGCCGCTCCCGGCCGATCTCGTCCCAGAGGGCCAGCGTCTCGGGGTCGGGGGCGTGCACCGCATACCGCCAATCGGCCAGGGCCCGGAGCGTGCTGCCCCAATCCCGGCAGCTACCGACCCACTGGGAGAAGAAGTTCCAGATCTCGATACCTGTGAACTGTGTCACGGACCAGTCAGCCCAGGAGTAGCTATTCTGGCCGAGAAACGGGCTACCCGTATCGTGCGGGTGGGCCAGGAACCCGATCCCACCCTGAGCGGCCACTGCAGCCGTGTACTCCGGCGGCGGCAGATACGGGCTGATAGGCTCCGTGATGCCATAGGACAGGTAATGGTTGTGGCGTGGCGAGATCTCGCAGCCGATCAGGAGCAGGGTCTCCCCGTGCCACTGCTCGCCGACCTCGTGAAACGGCGCCAGGGTATCATGGTCGGTCATCAGCACAAACGCCGCGCCGGCGCGGTTCGCGGCCGCCAGGATGACCGGCAGCGGCTCCATGCCGTCCGAGTATGTGCTATGGCAGTGAATCACCCCAGAGACCTCGTGGCGGACAGGCGGTGTCAACCCATGCATTCCCGGCAGTCCCCCATCCAGCAGTCTGCCAGACTATATGCAGGCTTACTTCGCCTTCTGCCGAGGTTTTCCTGTGGGGCGCCGGGCGCGCAAAAAAAGGGGAGAGCCAGCGCTCTCCCAGACAGCGGCGTCACTCACCACTGTCGCTGCTGCCCTCATCGCTGCTGCCCTTATCGCTGCTGCCCTTCTTCTCCTTGCCCTCTTTGCCCTCTTTGCCCTCTTCGCCCTCCTTGTCCTTGGTCGACTTCTTCTCTTGGCGCGCGTCCGACTTTTCCTCTTTCTGTTCCCCGCCTCGCTTTTGCGGGCTCATGCACGCCGGTGCGGCGACCAGTACGCTGAGGGCAAGAAGGGCCGCCATGAGGCGGACTCCCAGGCGCTGAAACACAGAGATCCCCCTCTTCACTGTCGAGCTTGTCGCTCCCTAGCATACCCCACAGTAGCGCCGCATACCGCCCGCACTGCATATCGGCGCTGCACAGCGGAGACTTTACTGGAGAGAGTTGGCGGCCATCGGCGTCGGGAGGGAGTCCGTGAACGTCTGGCAATGGGTCAAGCAGTGGTTGCAGCCAAGGGAGACCATGTTCGACCAGACCTTCAGTCTGGGCGACCGGAAAGCGAAACCGCGGGTCGAGGAACAGGGACCGGCAAAGCTATCCGATGCCCGCCTCCGGGCCGAGGGCGTGCTCAACCATATCGACAGCCTGCTCAAGGCCGCGCCCGAGGGCAGGCAAGCGCTCCAACAGGCGGGCGACCTGTCTGACTCACTGGATGAAAATGTGACCCGCCTCAAATCCGTCTTCCGGATGCCGGCCAACAAGGACCTGGTCGTGCGGAACCTGCAGATCGCCACCCAGCCGCCCACCCGGGCGGTGGTCTGCTTCATGGATGGTCTGGCGGACAAACCGACCCTCAACGAGCACATCCTCAAGCCGCTCATGCTCCTGGCCCACCTTGACCACCATGTGGACGGGGAGGGCGAGTCCGGACTCACAGTCTTCTCCCTCGAGACGGTGATCCAGCGCCTCCTGCCCGGCCATCAAGTTTCGGAGAAACACGACATGAACGAGGTAGC
>DAHVXO010000211.1 GCA_027356675.1 Symbiobacteriaceae bacterium
CTCACAATCCCCTGCCTGAAATGTCCTGACGCCCAAAGCTTAAGCTGCTGCGGGAGGGTGCTACAGAGTTCTTTTGGCTGCTAACCTGCACGTCAGTTAGGTGCTGGGCGGATAATTATGCTATTCTAGGTGCAGGACTGATGAACATTCGGTACTAGTATTGTTCGGTATTATCACCGAATTCGGAGGGAACTACTCAGCATGCTTGTGACCCTGATCAATCTAGCCATCGGTTTCGGCCGGTCCACAATGCTCGGCTTCGGCGGCGGCCCGTCAATCGTACCGCTGTATGAGAATGAAGCGGTTCACGTCTTCCACTGGATGACCAAGGAGGATTTCGGCCAGACCCTGGCCTTCGCCAATGCCCTTCCGGGCCCCATCGCCACCAAGCTCGGTATGTATATTGGATACAAGGTAGCCGGCTGGGCGGGCAGCGTCGTGGCGCTGGCGGCCATCACCCTGCCGACGGGTATCGCGGTAATCGCTTTCTTCGCCACGGTCGGTAAGTTCAAGGACAGCGCCTTCTTTAAGGGCATGATCGCCGGCATCCGGCCGGTGGTCTTTGTGATGCTGGCCATGCTCGCCTGGGATTTCGCCCAGTTCGCCTTTTCACCAAGAGGGACGGGCGCTTTTAACTGGCTGCCCTTTGGCATGGCTGCCGCCTATTTCATCTCTGTGCAGTACATGAACCTCAGCCCGATCTGGGGCGTCATCGCATCTTTAATTCTTGGGGGGATCTTCCTCAGATGAGCACCAAAGTGAATGAGATTTCGTCAGAGGTTGGCACGGGGCGCTCCGTGGTTTACGGTGCCAACGGCATGGTCGCCACAGCGCACCCGCTGGCGACCGCCACCGGTCTGCGGGTCCTGATGGAAGGCGGCAACGCCGTGGACGCCGCGCTTGCGGCCGCCGCCACCACGTGGGTCACGCTCCCCATGATGTGCGGTCCCGGCGGCGACGCCTTCATCCTCATCTACGATGCCAAGAGCGGCCGGACCACAGCCATCAACGGTTCGGGGATGGTGGGACGGCGGGCGACCCTGGAGTACCTGGCAGCCCGTGGTTACACCACGCAGATGCCGGTGGCGGGCATGCTCTCCGCGGCAATCCCCGGGGCAGTGGACGCCTTCGAGGAAGCGATTCTCCGATTCGGCAGCCGTCCGTGGGACTATGTGCTGCGAGATGCGATCCGCTACGCGGAGGGCCATCCGGTCGCCGAGAAGGCGGCCGCCTACTTCCAGGAGGCCCGGGCCAAGCTGGCGCAGTTCCCGTCCACCGCTGCTGTCTATCTGAAGTATGGTGAGACGCCCCGGCCCGGCACGATCCTGCGCCAGCCGGATTACGCTGAGTCGCTGCGGCGCGTCGCCCGCGGCGGTGCGCAAGAGTTCTACCGCGGGGCACTGGGGGCACGTATTGGCGCCGCCGCTGACGCCGAGGGCCTCTTTGACGCTGACGAGCTCGCCGAGCACCGCTCGCTGGTCTATGAACCGCTGCGCATCGCATACCGTGGTTACGAAGTGTTGGGCGCTGCGCCGCCCTCGCAGACGATGATCCACCTGCAGTCCCAGGCCATCGCCGGCGCCTTCGACCTGGCCTCGCTCTCGCCGGTCGACGCACAGCACGTCCTGGTGGAGGCCAATAAGATCGCCACCGCCGACCGGAACCGCTGGGCCGGCGACCCCGAGCAAGTCGACTTCCCCCTGGCGGGCCTACTCTCGCCGGCTTACACGCGGCGGCGGGCGGCGGATATCCGCATGGACGCCACCCTGGACCTCAACGCCGCTGGCGACCCCAACGGCGACACGACATACCTGTGCGTCGTCGACCGGGATGGGAACGCCGTGAGCCTGATTCACTCACTCTCCAATGTCTTCGGAACGGGGCAGATCATCGAAGGGACCGGACTCTTCCTCAACAACCGGGCCGGCCGCGGCTTCTTGCTGGAGGAGGGCCACCCCAACTGCATCGCACCCAACAAGCGGACGATGCATACCCTCAACTGCTACATGGTGATGAAGGAAGGACTGCCGCACCTCGTAGGCGGTACGCCCGGCGGCGACAGCCAGCCGCAGTGGAACCTGCAGGTGCTCGCCTACTTCCTGGACCATGGACTGGGCGTGCAGGAAGTGGCCGAGGCGCCCCGCTGGGTGCGGAGCCCGGCTACCGATCCGGCCCGGGCCGGCAGTGCCCCCTTGCTCGCCATGGAGAGCCGCTTCAGCCGGTCGATCCTGGAAGGCTTGAAGGCCAAGGGGCACCCGGTGCACGTGGTCGGTCCCTGGGCGGCCGGCGGCGCTGTGCAATTGATCTACGTGGACCGTGAGCGGGGCATCCTCCACGGTGGGTCCGACCCCCGTGCAGACGGCGCTGCGATGGGGTTCTAAGTATTATCGGAAAAGAAAGATATTTATTCTTGCAGGTTTACCAGGGAATCCAGCGAAGGAATACTCATTCTCAATGAGTCTTTGTTTAGGAGGCTAGGTAAGTTGGCTGTTGTGAGTATCTTCGTTGGTAACCTTCCTTGGAGCACATCGGATCAGGACCTGCAGGAGCTCTTCTCTCAGTACGGTGAAGTCAAGCGGGCCAAGATTGTGACGGACCGCGAGACCAACCGGAGCCGTGGTTTCGGCTTCGTCGACATGGAAGAGGCCGACGCCGCCCGGGCCATCGAGGCCACTAACGCTCAGCCGTTCGGTGGGCGCGCCCTGACTGTCAACCTGGCCCAGAGCCGTCCGGCCCGCGGATAAGTCAGCCGGATGCGGCCATAGTTGAATCTGCCTGCACGGCGCCCTCTTTGGGCGCCTTTTTTTGCGGTGACGCTTACCCCCTATCACCCACAGGCCATAGTATCCTGGGGGAAGGCCAAGGCCCAGCGCGGGTCTGGTCTGGGCCTACCTCACTTACAGGCCTGCACAGCCTCCTGCACCCGCCGCATTTGCGGAGTCGGGTCTACCAGAGCCGCGAGCTTGGCCGCTTCACTCTGAGCCTCCGGGCACCGCTTCTGAGAGAGATAAATCAACGTCAGCCCGTAATGTGGCCCGGGTTGGTCTGGTTGACGCTTCACCGCCGTGAGAAACCCCGCCTCCGCCCCCGCATAGTCGCCGACGTCGAAGGCTGCATAGGCGCCGGCCAGGTCCCGCCCGGGCCCGGGTAGATCGACCTTTCCGGCCAGCGTCACGAGTACGGCAAGGGCAATGACCGTCACCACGGCAGCACGGGTGAGAGTGCCCAGCCGGAACCGGGGTGGGGCCATGCCGGCGATCGCAGGCGTTCCGACGGCGAAGGAGGCCAACAGACCGCCCAGCAGGCCACCGACATGGTTCCAGTTGTCGATCATCCGGTAAAGGGCGACGCCCATGGCGAGGTTGATGGCCAAGGTGAGCAAGAGCGGACGCCACGCAATCCGGTAGCCCACGGGCGAGGAGAGCCGGTACCAGACCACAGCCCCCAGCAACCCGAAGATGGCACCGCTCGCCCCGGCGCTCACCACCACGGCCGGACCCAGGATGCTACTTAGGACCGAGCCGGCGACCGCCGCGATGAAGTAGATGTAGAGCATGCGCACCGGTCCATAGAGCGTCTCTACTACGCGGCCCACGACCCAGAGGCTGTAACCGTTCATGAACAGGTGCGCCGGGCCAATGTGCAGGAAGGCGGCAGAGAGCAGGCGCCAGTACTGTCGCGTGACCCAGAGGTCCGGCCGGACGACGGCCCCCCAGGCCTCCAGCATGGCCGTGTCCTGCGTGGCGCCCAGCGAGCCGCCTTTCAGCGTCATGGCGATGAAGACTGCGGCAATAGCGACCAGGAGCCCGAACGTTGCCCAATACTCCGGGACCTGCCACCCTGGGCGCGCAGACGTGATCGGACCGCGGGAGGCCGCCGGACCCGGGGGACGGGTCGACGGCAGTGCCCCCAGCGGCCCATGCTCCTCGTCATCGTCCGAGTCGGGCACGGTGAGCATCCGCAGGTCCGGGTCAATGTCCAGGGGACCGCCACTGTGCTCGAAGAGAAACCCGCGGCTCAGGTCCATGATCCAGAAGGCTACACTGCGGCCCCCCTCGTTCCAGGCGAGGGCCTGCCACCGATCGTACCGCTCCTGGGTGGTCGGCGTTTCGGCCACGATGATCACAAGGGCGATCACGACCGTCTCCGCCGGGCGGTCCAGCCCCTCTACCATCGCTTTCAGTTCGTCGCGCATGGCCGTCAGTTCCGGGTCATCGGTTGCGGTCGTCAAAGCCACCAGGTTAAACTGTCCCGGCTCGTCCCGGACGAGGAGCACATCCGCCCACCGGGCGATGGCTGCCGGGACGCCGCTGGGTTCCACCTGCCAGAAACCGCCGAACTCCGTGAACCGCTGCCGGGCTCCTGCGAGGTAGCCCGTGATGTTCAAACCAAGTCCTCCTCAGGATGATGAACTGCGATCCTGGGAACCGCGCACCGGCTCCCGCTTGGCTAGATAGGCATCCCTTGCATAGCCCCGGTCTTCCCAGTAGCCCGTATAGCCCGTCTGATCGCTGGCAGAGATGCCCTCCACCCACTTGACCGACTTGTACCCGTACATCTGGGGCACCAGCAGCCGCACCGGACCGCCCTGAGGGATGGGCAGCGACCGCCCATCCATCCGGTAGGCCAGCATCACATCTGCGGACAGCGCCTGCTCCCAGGTCAGCGAATCGGTGTAGACGCCATCACCGGACTGGAAGATCAGGACCGGGGCTTTCCCCACCCCCGCATCCGCCAGGAGATCCCGCAGGCGGACGCCCTCCCAGGTGATGTCGAAGACGGACCAGCCAGTGACGCAGTGGAAGTTGGAGACCATTTGGGTGCGGGGCAGGGCCTGAAACTGCTCCCAGGAGTACGGCTTCTTCCCCACCGTGAGCTTCCAGGCCGCAGGGTCAAACTTGGGGATCCTATCCGTCACGAAGTAGAGCCGGAAGCGGCCCTTCAGGCCGCCCCCCGGCAGGGTCTTTGGGTCGACCGGCGGTTCCGGTGGCAGCTCAGAGATGCCGCCGCCCAGACTCTCGGGCGTAATCGGCCGGAACCAGCGCCCGCCGAGAATGAGCGCCAGGGCGCCGAAGCCTGTCCAGAGCACGGCCCGGCGGGTAGCCGGGTGGGCGAGCCAGGCGCTCAACTCGAAGGCGTAGCCGCGCTCGCGGGCCTGCTCCGTGGTGAGCTTCTCATCCAGGCGCCGGACCTTGGAGAGCCGGAAGGCCGTATGCAGCGTGATCCACGGGATCGCCAGCCAGGTGAGCCAGTCGTGGGTGGTCGTGGCCAGGTCGGCGATGCGGTAGTCCACTGCACCCCGCAACCACATCAACACGCCGGTGCCAGTCCAGGCAATCAGCCAGAGCGCCGTGAGGATTGTATTGAGACGTCGGCCCAGGTGCAGGCCCCGGCGCACCAAAAAGGACCCCCAATCCGTCACCGTGCCCACGGCCCAAAGTATGAGGCCGAAGCCGGCGGTGATGTGGAGGTACTTGAGCGGCACGCGAATGGGGGCCAGGAGCCCGCGGAGCGGTTCAGCGTACAGCAGCAGCCCGCTGGCGAGGAGAAAGATAGCGGCAATCGTGTTCCAGCGATGGATCAGCCCAAGGCGGCGATACTCGTCACGAGACCGGTAAGCCACGCCGTGCCCTCCCTTCTGCCCTTGAGACGAAAGGGTTCGCTTCAGGGTACGCAGGGAGGGCGCGGCACAGGCGGCTTATTTCAGGCGCGCCTCCAGGGCGGCCCGCTGCTGTTCGAAGCCCTGCTTGCCCAGGAGTGCAAACATATTGCGCTTGTACGCCTCCACTCCGGGCTGGTCAAAGGGGTTGACCCCCAGGAGATAGCCGCTCATAGCGCAGGCCTTCTCGAAGAAGTAGATCATCTGGCCGTAGTGGAACTCGGTCAGTGCGGGCAACGAGACCACCAGGTTGGGCACGCCACCGTCTGTGTGGGCGAGCAGGGTCCCCTCGAAGGCCTTGGTGCCCACAAAGTCCAGGGTCTGACCGGCCAGGAAGTTGAGCCCGTCCGTGTCCTGGGGGTCGGTGCCCAATGTCACGTTCGCCCGGGGCCGCTCCACCCGCAGAACGGTCTCGAAGAGGAGCCGCTGCCCCTCTTGGATGTACTGGCCGACGGAATGCAGATCGGTGGAGAACTCCGCAGCGCCGGGGAAGATGCCCTTCCCATCCTTCCCTTCGCTCTCGCCGAAGAGCTGCCGCCACCACTCGGCGGTGGAGCGGAGCGCCGGCTCGTAGTCCACGAGCAGTTCGACCGTCTTGCCCTTGCGGGAGAGCGCCTGGCGGGCGGCGGCATACTGGTAGGCGGGGTTGTGTGCGAGGTCGGCACCACCGTATGCCTCCAGACCTGCCGCGGCGCCCGCCATCAGCGCATCAATGTCCGCCCCGCTCACCGCGATGGGCAGCAGGCCTACCGCGGTCAGAACGGAATAGCGCCCGCCCACATCATCCGGGATGACGAAGCTTTCGTAGCCTTCTGCGGTAGCCAGGTGCTTCAAAGCGCCACGGGACCGGTCCGTGGTGGCGTAGATGCGGCGCCGGGCCCCCTCCTTCCCGTAGCGCTTTTCCAGGTATGCGCGGAGCACCCGGAAGGCGACCGCAGGCTCGGTGGTCGTCCCCGATTTGGAGATGACGTTGACGGAGACCTCCTTGCCATCCAGCACGTCCAGCAGGTGAGTCAGGTAGACCGGGCTCAGGTCCTTGCCGGCGAAGTAAATCTCAGGAGTCCCCCGCCGGGAGCGGGGCAGCAGGTTGTAGAAGCTGTGGCGCAGGGCCTCGATGGAGGCCCGGGCACCCAGGTAGGAGCCGCCGATGCCCACGACCACCAAAACATCCGAGTCGGATTGAATACGGGCGGCCGCTGCCTTGATGCGGGCGAATTCGGCCCGGTCGTAGGCGGTGGGCAGGTCGATCCACCCCAGGTAGTCACTGCCGGGGCCGCTGCGGCTATGGAGCAGTTCGTGGGCGGCCCGGATCGCTCCCTGCTGGTTCTCAAGCTCCGCCTGAGCCAGGAACGGGAGTGCCTTTGCGTAATCGAAGCGCAGGGTTTCGGTCATGGGACAGACCTCCAGACATCACGTATCGGACCCATTATACCGGATGACGGAGGCAACGTAAAATGGCTGGCGGCCTGCACTAGAATTGACACGACTGGATGCGGGCCGGATCGACCTGGGTCGCCTTGCCCTCCCCATCGGCCAGCAGCAACGGATGGACCGAAACCACCCGCCCGCGGAGCTGGTGCCCGTCCACCAAAAGGGTGACAGGGCGGCCCCGCAATTGCGCCAGCAGGTCGAACAGCGGCGCCGGGCCGGGGCACTCAGCGGGCGGGGTGGTCCCGGCCTGCCCCGCCACGGGGCAGGCGACCCGGCCAGTACGGCTGATCAGCGCTGGGCGCCGCCGTGGCTTAACGGACTGGAACCGGCTCATCACACGGAATCACCCCCTGCTTCTCTTATGCGTTTCCTGGGAAAGTGTGACCCGCCATAGTAGCATCACATATGATGTCCAACGGGTACTCCATCTCTGGAGTACCCCGTGGGAGCGCAGGACTGCGCCCGCAGAAAGGGGGTATCCCTGTGCCCGAATTCACGACGATTCGCCGCCTGCTGGAGGACCTGCGGGGTAGCGGCTTCACCGTAAGCCTGACCCTCGATGGCATTCAATTCACCGGTCAAAAGGTCGTTGCATTCGAAAATGGGCTGGTCTACACCGTAGACGGCGCCGGCGTGGCGCGCGCGACCGTCATCAACCAGATCGACAGCGTGGACTTCTAATGCCCCACACGGGGGACTCCCCCCCGTTACACAGCGCGCAAACAACCGCTTGAGCCTGCAGGGCGCCGCGTGCTATAATGCGTGGCGCAGGACCTGGCAGGAGGCGATTGACCGTGGGCCGCAAATGGGAAAACATCAAGCGCTCAAAGGGCAAACTCGATCAAGTGCGCGGCGCCACTTTTTCCCGGATTGCCAAGGATATTCTGAAGGCAGCGAAGGAAGGCGGACCTGACCCTGAGGCCAACATTCGCCTGAAGACTGCCATCCTGAATGCACGCGTAGCGAACATGCCAAACGACATCATTCATCGGGCGATTCTAAAGGGGAGCGGGCAGCTGGAAGGCGCCCGCTATGAAGAGTTTTCATACGAAGGCTACGGCCCAGGCGGCGTGGCCGTCATGATGAACATCATGACCGACAACCGCAACCGCACGGCGGCCGATGTCCGGCACATCTTCACGAAAAACGGCGGGAGCCTGGGCGAGACCGGCTGCGTCGGCTGGATGTTCGCCAAGAAGGGCCAGGTTGCAGTGGACCGGTCGCAAACCCGCGTGACCGAGGACGATCTGCTGGCGATCGTGCTGGATGCCGGCGGCGAGGACCTGAACACAACCGAGTCGCACTTCGAGATCACCACGGCCCCCGATGACCTGGACGCTGTGCTCCGGGCGCTGGAGCAAGCCAGGATTCCGGTGGAGCGCGGCGAGACCGCCATGATTGCGAACACGAGCGTCGCCATCAAAGGCGAGCAGGCAGAAAAGCTAGTCAAACTGCTCGACCTGCTCGAGGAGCACGACGACATCCAGAACGTCTACTCCAACGCTGAGATCGACGACGAGTAAGTAGGCCAGAATCCGCATAACGCAAGGATCAAGCCGGCCGGCGTTCTCGGAAGGGAACACGGCCGGCTTTTGTGGGTATACGTACGGCTACAGCCCGTATCTGCAGTCATCTGCCTATCGGTGGGATTTCGCCAAGTTTTACTTCCCCGGCGAGGGGCGGGCCGGTCGGGACCAGAGCCTGGCCCTGGGGGCGTGGTGGCTCGTGCACGTGGATCCTTACCCGGTCCCGTGGCTTTTCGGCCTGGGGCTTGCTCTCACGGGTGCGGGCGTGGCCGCGCAAAGGCGGAGCCCCTGAGGGGAGCCCCGCCTCGCAAAGACTGCCATACTAGAGGCTGCGCAGCGCCTGGTCGAGATCGTCCAGCAGGTCCACCGGGTCTTCCAGCCCGACGTGCAGCCGCACGACCCCGGGGTCCTGCCAACTCTCCATGGGCTTCGCCCCCTGCTGCCCGATGGTCGAGATCACGAGCAGCGATTCGTGCCCACCCCAGCTAACGCCGATGCCAAAATACCGCACGGCGTTGGCAAACCGTTTGAGCACGGCGATATCACGGGTATCGATTTCGAAAGAGAGCAGGCTGCTGGCGCCCTTCATCTGCCGTTTGATGAGCTCCTGCTGCGGGTGCGTGGGCAGCCCGGGGTAGTGGACCGCCCGGACCTTGCTGTGTCCCGCCAGGAACTCTGCCACCTGGGTTGCACTACGCTGGTGCTGGCGCATGCGGATGGGCATGGTCCGCAGGCCGCGGGCGATCAGCCAGGCCTCGAACGGCCCGATGATCCCGCCCAGGAGCGAGTGCTCGGTGTTCAGGCGGCCGACCATCTCACGGCTGCCAACCACGGCGCCGGCGACCACATCGGAGTGGCCGTTCAGGTACTTCGTGGCGGAGTAGACCGAAAGGTCGATGCCGAGGTCCAAGGGCCGCTGGAGCAGCATCGTGCAGTAGGAGTTGTCGATTGCCGTGCGAATGCCCCGGGGGCGGGCGAGGTCTGCGATGGCCTTGAGGTCCTGGAGCTTGAAGACATGCGACGATGGCGACTCCAGATAGATCAGGCGGGTGTTGGGACGGAGTGCGGCCTCGAACTGGGCCACCGCGGTCCCCTCGACGAAGGTGGTGTCGATCCCGAAGCGGGGCAGGTAGTTGGTCATGAAGTTCTTCGCCGGGCCGTAGACCGTATTGATCGTGATAATGTGATCGCCGGCCTTCAGCCCCGAGAGGATCGCCGAAGAGATGGCCGCCATGCCCGATCCGAAGAGCCGGCAGGCCTCGGCACCTTCAAGGGCGGCGATCTTCTCTTCCGCCACCCGCACGGTGGGGTTGTTGCCGCGGGTATAGATCGCATGGGTGTCAGGGTTGGCGAATGCCTCCTCCAACGCCTCGTAGGTCTCGAAAACGAAGGTGCTGGTCTGGATGATCGGCGGCGCCGCGGCGCCCAGAAAGAGGAAGGGATCGTCGCCGGCGTGGGCGGCCAGGGTGTCGATGCGGTCGCTGTGCGGACGGCGCTTGCCGGAATTGAACTGCGACAAATGATCGCCTCTTCTCCAACGTTTATGGGCGTGTCTCTGGACTTTGACGCGCCCTGTCGCGATCCCTCCCTGGGCATGCTATGGAATGACCACAGCCTGAAGTGAGGTGTGCGCGGTGCCGATGAACCTGCCGCCCGAAGTGGCCAAGCGTTTCGCCGAGTGGGATGACCGACAGCGTTACAACCCGACGGAGACCGAGAAGGTCGAGGGCAATCTACGGATGACCAAGGTCCGGCGGACCATCCCGATTACGTCTCACTACTTCTCGAATAGCGGTGAGCGGGAGCAGCCGACCAGGTAAGGGGGCCGCACAGGCGCCGGCGGGTCACCACCGCCGGCGCCTGGCGCGCATACCCTGGTACCGAGGTGATCGGCGTGGCCCTGGTCGAGCCCTACCCAGATTTGCTGCGGGCCCTGAACGGACCGGGCCCGGTCTGGCCCAGGCTCTCGCCCACGACCGTCGGTTTCCTGGCGGGACTGGAGGCCACGTACGGTCCGGAGACCTTTGGCCCCGCGGGCGTGCCCGGGGCACTGGACCGCCTGGCCTCGCCCCTGCTGCGGGCGATCGCCCCGGCCGCCGGGTACGGTCTGGCGGAGAGCGCCCGCGCCTTGCTCCACACCGTGACCCCCCTGCTGCCAGGCCGCCCCGCCGACCTGTACCTGGGGACCCTGCTCTTCATCGCCCCGGCAGGGACGGTGAACGTGGGCGGGCAGCCGGCCATCGCAGTGGGTCTGGAGCGGTTTCACTCGGCTCCGCCGCAGGGCGGGGAGAAGATCTGGTACCACCCCAGTGAGATTGCGGAGATGATCCCGCACGAGGCCGCCCACGCTGCCCGCATGCAAGTCCTGGGGCTCCCGCCCACGCCCCGGTTGCTCTCGCTCCTGGACATGGTGATGCTGGAGGGCACGGCGCTTACGTTCACCGACCTGCTGCTGGGACGGGAGACCCTGGCCACCTTCATGCCGGCGGACCGCCTCGCCTGGCACCGGGCGCACGACGACGCCGTGCGGACGCACGTCGCCGCCGAGTTCGCGAACGTGGGTATGGAGCCTTTCCGCCGGTACTTCGCCGCCGCCTCGCCAGTGAGCGGATACTATGTGGGCTACAGCCTCTGCCGGCAGTATCTGGACCGGTACGGCCCCGCCGCGGTGCGAGAGCTGGTCGCCCTGCCCTCCCGGGAGATCCTGCGGCGGCTGTACCAAGCTCCCGCAGGCCTGGCCTGACCGGCCGAGGGAGCTGCTGACCTAGACCGGCTTCCCCAGCACCACCCGCTCGGCCTGAAACCCATCGCCCAGGAACATGCGCATGCTCGCCTGGTTGGAGAGCGCAACCTGGGCCACCAACCCGCCCCACCCGTTAGACCGGGCATACTGAGCCGCAGACTGCAGCAGCATTCGCCCCACCCCCTGACCCCGCAAGCGCGGGTCCGTGCAGATATCCAGGACGATCACTTCCCCTGCCCCTGTGAATGGGTTGGCCTGCGGCATCAGCAAGGCGTAGGCGGCGGGACCGTCCGCCGGAGCCGGCTCCGGCCAGTCCACCACCAGCACCGTGCCCCCGGGCGTCGTCAAGGCCATCTGATACATGCGTTGGACCATGGTTGCCACCCCCGCTGGGTTGGCATTCGGCCCATCCCGTGGCGCCAATTGCGCCCACGCGGTCTCCATCGCACGCTGCAAAATCCCTGGGAACTCCTCCGGCCGAGCCGGCCGAACCGATAGCATGGTCATCCCCTCCACCACTACCCTATGCTGAAGCATCCCAAAGACTTGAGTATGGAAGTGCTACACGCTTATACTGAGACTTGGAAGGGGGACTTTTCGTGGGAACGACCCGCTGGCAGACTGCGACCACCGAGCGCGGCAAGCCGCGCATCTATATCCAGCAGTTCCTGGACCTGAGGCTGCCGGAGGCGGAATATAAGCAGATCACCAAAGAACTCGGGCTCAGCCGCCCGTTCGAGGAGGACGCGGCGACCCAGGTCATGGAGGCCTACCTCGAAGAGGTAGCCGACGGCTCCCAGTGCGACACCGTCCATCTGCAGCACACCGAAGGGATTGTCGCGCTCATGACGGTCATCTCCTATCCGTATCGCCAGGAGACGTTCGACCGGCTCATGGCCGAGCACATGACCAAGAAGGCCCTCGGTACCAGCTGAGCCACAAGGGAGGCATCCGTACACCGCAGGCGCCCGGTCCCAGGGCGCCTGTTCACGCGCCGGTAGGCTAAAAGAATCGTGTGCGAATGGCCCCTGCTACCAAGGAGTTGACCCCACAAGCAGCGAATGATTCACATATGTGGTGGTCTGACCACCAGGCCACCAGCGGGAGGAAGGGATGACCACGCCAAATTTCCGTCCAATTCAAACCGAGCGGATTTACCAGAAGATCGTCGAACAGATCCGGGCGATGTTGACCGACGGTCAGATTGGGCCGGGCGACCGCCTGCCGTCGGAGCGGGAGATCGCCGAACAGATGGGCGTCAGCCGTGCCGCCGTGCGAGAAGCCTTCTCGGCGTTGGAGATGACCGGCCTCATCGAGGTGCGGCCCGGCGAGGGTTCGTTCGTCAAGAGCGGCGACATTCTCACCCCCTTCGCCCTGCTGCAGGCGATGGCGGTGGATGAGGCACTGGCCGCCGAAATGTTCGAGATTCGCCGGTCGCTGGAAGGCGAGGCGGCGTGGCTCGCCGCGCAGCGGCGCACGGAGGAGGACCTGCGCAGCATCCGCTACTGGTTGGAGCAGATGGGTCAGGACCTCTCCCACTACTCCCACGGCGAAGTGGCCGACTGGGAGTTCCACCTGGCCGTCGCCGCCGCCTCACACAACGGTCTCCTGCTGCGGGTGATGCACCAGCTATCCGAAGCCATGCGCCGCACGGTCAGCACGGCCCGCCGCCGCCTCTGGTCGATCCCTGGCATGCCACAACAGCTGCTGCAGGAGCACGTGGCCGTCTACGCGGCCATCGAGGCGCAGGACCGGTCGGAGGCACGCAAGCGCATGGCCGCCCACGTCGGGGCGGCCCAGGCGAACTCCGGACTCTAACCAGGACTCGAAAGGACGCGCTGCCGATGCTGAAGCCCGAGTTGCTGTTTGCGTTGAAGGAGATCGTCGGCGCCGATTGGTGCCTGCATTCCGAGGCCGACCTGCTGACCTATTCCTATGATGCGACCCCCCTCTATCAGAG
>DAHVXO010000223.1 GCA_027356675.1 Symbiobacteriaceae bacterium
AGCACCGGCCGTGGCCAGTTCGGCGCCGGTGGCAATCACCGCAACCAAGACCCCGGTCCCGTGATGCGCGACCCGGCGGCTGGCGGAGCCGAAATCCGTAACACTTCGGGTGGGCCACTGCCGCCCAAAAGGAACAGACCAAGCATCCGGGGCATACCCTGTTCCTTACCAGGAAGGGAGGGGTGAGTGTGCTGTCCTCCATGTTCGGGGCCCTGGGGGAACTGATCGTGCGGGGCCTCATGGTGCTGACCGGGTACATAACCAACTCGAGCACGTTCCCGCAGCCGTTGAATGAAGAGGAGGAGGCCCGGTATCTTACGCGGCTCCAGAACGGGGACAACGAGGCCCGAGCCGTCCTCATCGAGCGCAATCTCCGGCTCGTCGCCCATATTGTTAAGAAGTTCGACAATACAGGTGAGGAAACGGACGACCTCATCTCGATCGGCACGGTCGGACTAATCAAGGCCATTGGGACGTTCAGGCCCGACAAAGGTACTCGCCTGGCGACGTACGCGGCGCGCTGTATCGAGAACGAGATACTCATGCACTTGCGAAGCCTGAAGCGTGTGCGCGGCGAAGTCTCGCTTTACGATCCGATTGGTGTGGATCGCGAAGGCAATGAAATTACTCTTATTGATGTTCTGGGCAGCGACCCGGACGTGGTCCCCGACCTCGTGGGCAAGCGCCTGGACGAAAGCCGTCTGCGTGAAAAGCTGAAGAAGCTTGCCGGCAAGGAACGGCAGGTCTTAGAGCTCCGGTACGGCATCGCCGGGGGCGCACGCAAGACCCAGCGGGAGATTGCCCGCATGCTCGGCATCTCCCGCAGCTACGTTAGCCGGATCGAAAAGAAGGCAGTGCTGAAGCTCTGCCGTGAGCTGTTCGACGAGGGATACTCCCAATAGGCCTACTGCAGGGGTCCGGTGTACACCGGGCTCCTGCGTCCGATTTCAGCGCCTTTTACGCGAAGTCCCGTGGCCCCTTCCATTTTGCCCTGCGATCAGGATACCTGCTCAATGCCTTCCTGGTTGAGCAGCCCGATGAAAAGTCCTTCGAGCCCGCGCACAGTGCGGGTACCGAGGTACTCGCTGACACGCTGGGCGTCCAGCAACGACTCCGGAAGCGACGCCTGCATGACCGTAAGCTGGAAGGTGTTCGGGTGATCCGGGCTGAGCCGCAGGCGGGCCAGCACATTGCCTTTGCCGCGCCCGCGTGCCACCGACGCTCGGATGACCCACGCCAGGTCTGCATGGTCGAGCCGTTCTTCGTATTCGGCTGTGGAGATGCCGGCCTGCCAAAGCGGGGGTGCTCCGTTTTCCGGGGTTTCGACAACGGGCTGGAGCACCCACCGCGGGGATTTCGGTCCAGTCTCGGCAAGGAACGGCGGTAGCAGGTCCCGTGCAAGGGCGGCGGCGACCTTGCGTAGGGTCCACCCGTCGGGCAGGCGGAATTCCACGGCTGTAGATGTGGTCATGTGAGCCCCGAGCCTCCTCTTAGGGTGGGTGAAAGTGTTGCTAGGGTGCCCCGGAGACGAGCCGCACATGCGGCGAACCGTAGGGGCCTCACCAGCCGCGGACCCATTGGCAGGCTGCGGCACGGGCCGCACTGCGCGAGGTCTCGGCGGGCGCCAGGAGCATACGAGCCAGATTCTCGGGCCAGGACCCGCAGCCTCCTGCTGCCTGGGACGCCTGAACGGACGTCCAGGTAGGGGTGACCTCGGCTGCAGCGGTTATGTACCGGAGATACTCAATGGAGGCGAGGGTAGGTCCCAGCCCCTCGCTGTCCGTGACTGCTGGTGGTGCCGTGTTCACCGGGGCGGCGACCTGTGGGCGGGCTGACGATTCGGGTTCTGGGTCCCACGCCGGGTCAACGACTACGATTCGGTCCTGGTACCACCGGAGGCCCACGCCCAGAGCTCCGGCAACCTGGCGGACGGGCGCATAGACCTTGCCGTTGCAGAGCACGGCTTGGCTGGCGCGGGATTCACCGTCAACAACTGCGACTGCAGTGTCCTGGTGACCGGCAGGAAACTGGAAGGCAAGGGTATGGGTACCACGCACGAACGTTGCGGTGCGTGTCGCATCGTTCCACTGCACGCCACCAGGGGATGTTGACAGAACGGCAAGGAGTGCGCGGACCGGCACCATTGCGCGGTCTATCGCGTCATCGACGTATGGGCCGAAGTCGTCGTCCGGGTCGACCTGGGTAAACGAGTATCCCAGACCGGGTCGTGCCAGCAGCGTGAGACTGGCGCGGCCACCTTGTCCACAGAGTCCAGACGCCTGCAGCGGCCGGCCCGACACCCCGATGCTCCCGGCCATGACCACGAAAGCCAGCAGCAGGCGTACTGCCGCCCGTACGGGACGATTTCCCACGTTCCACCGTGCCCCCTCAATCTTGGACTAGCTGGATGCCTCGATCCATTTTAGCCCCTGGAGTAGTGGTACAGTTATAGGAAAATCACGTAGGTGGCGAAAAAAGTTGTCCAGGGGTGAAACGGGGTCGGTCAGCCGGATGCGCTGGCAGGTGACGGTACGGCGTGGTACAATAAGTGCCTATCTGGAGGTGTGTCACCAGTGGCGACGCTGCGGCCCGGCGAATACCGGGAGTCGATCTTCAAGATCGACCTTGAGCGACTAAGACAAAGGGGCATCCGGGCCATTATGCTGGACTTGGACAACACCCTCGTGCAATGGAACCATCCGGAGCCGCCCGCCGGGCTAGTCGCCTGGCTGGAGCGGGTGAAGGCTGCCGGGTTCTCGGTTTGCATCGTCTCGAACAACAGTGGCACCCGTGTTAGTCAATTTGCCGGCAAGGTCGGTATTCCCTTTATCGCGAAGGCGGGGAAACCCAGGCGCAAGGGCTTTCGGGCGGCGATGGCCCTCCTGGGCGTCACGCCGGCGCAAACCGCCGTCGTCGGCGACCAGATTTTCACGGATGTGCTGGGGGGGAACCGGGCTGGCGCTCACACAATCCTGGTGGTACCTCTGGACCCGCGGGAGTTCATCGGGACCCGGCTGGTGCGGACTGTGGAACGCCTCATCCTCCGATTCCTGGACCGCAAAGGCCTCCTGACTGACCGCTGAGGTTTTGGACTGACCCGATCTGACACTTTTCAAGTGGCCCCTCCCCGTTTGATGGACCTGGGGGTCCTGACGGAGAGGGTGCTTTTGCTGATACGGGTGTTTCTTGCCGATGATCTGGCGGCAGCGCTGGTCCACGCCGCGATGTGGCCGTGGCGGGAAGGGTTCCTCGCCGGCGGGGGAGAAGTGTAGGAGGACTAGTTGATCTCTGGTGAGAGGGGAAACCGCGTGTCTCAACCTGGACCGTTCGGGAGCCAAGTCCGTCAACTCGGTATCATTGGGTATCCCGTAGGCCATTCGCTGTCGCCGGCGATGCACAATGAGGCCTTCCGGCAGCAACGGATGAACTGCTTCTACGGGGCGTACGCCGTCGAACCGGCGCAACTCAAGGCGGCCGTGGACGGATTCCGGGCCCTCGGTTTCCTGGGTGTGAATGTGACCATCCCATATAAGGAAACGGTCATCGCCTTTCTTGATGAGGTCGCGCCCACTGCACGGCAGGTGGGTGCGGTTAACACGGTGGTCAACCGGGGCGGCCGGCTGGTCGGTTACAATACCGATGGCTGGGGCTTCATCTCCAGCCTTGACGAGTCCGGGGTGAAGCCAGCCGGACTGAACGCGGTGGTGTTGGGCGCAGGCGGCGCCGCTCGTTCCGTGGCGGTCCACCTGGCGCTGGCCGGCGTCAAGCGGCTTACCATCAGCAACCGGTCACCTGAACGGGCCGAGGAGCTGGCGCAGGTCGTTCGGACGGTCTGTGCGGATCTCCCGGTTCAGGGCGTCGCAGCCCACTCCGGCGAGGAACGCATCGCGTTAATCGATGCGGGCCTTGTTATCAATTGTACACCATTAGGGATGCACCCGGATGAGGCGGCGACGCCCATTGCGGATATTAACCTTTTGCCGCAGGGCGCGGTCGTCTACGACACCGTTTATACGCCGGCGGAGACCCGGCTCATCAAGGATGCCCGCCAGCGTGGCATCAAGGCCGTGGGTGGGCTGGGCATGCTCGTGCATCAAGGGGCCTGCGCCTGGGAGTACTGGTTTGGGCGCCGGGGTCCGGTGGCTGTTATGGCTGCGGCCGCGAAGACCGCTCTGGAGGGACGCGTATGAACGCCGGGAACTTGCTTGTTGGAGTGGCTCTCGGAGCGGCCCTGGGGTATGGTGGGGCCCGTCTGGCCCCGCGCTGGCTGCAAAAGCCCCAGTGGGGACCGAGCGCGTATGTGGCTGCGGTGGCCAACGCTGTGCTTGTCGGTCTCCTGGCGGGTTCGCACGGCCTGGGGCGTTACTTTTGGACCCAGCTGATTTTCGTCAGCATTCTCACCCTGGCCTCGCTGGTAGATCTGCACGAGCGCATCATCCCCAACGAGGTCGTGCTATTCGGTCTGGTCGCCGGTGTTCTGCTGGCCCTGGTTGCGCCATACCCGGAGCGGTCCTGGCTGCAGGCGCTGGCGGGCGCGGGAGCGGGATTCGGATTCTTGCTGGTTCTGGCGCTGCTGGTCAAGGGCGGCATGGGGCTGGGGGATGTGAAGCTCGCCGCCGTAATCGGCCTGTTCCTTGGCCTCAAATGGGTGGGGATGGGTCTTGTCTTTGCGTTCCTGGCAGGTGGGGTGCTAAGCGGATTGCTCCTGCTCCTGCGCATCGTCGGCCGCAAGGACCACGTGCCGTTCGGGCCCTTCCTGGCCCTGGGCGCCGCCGTGACTGCCGTCTACGGTCCGCAGATCTGGCAATGGTATACTTCGCTGTAGGAACACAACGTGGGGGGAAGGTCCGAATGCTTCGCTATTTGACAGCCGGAGAATCGCACGGACCAGCCCTTGTGACAATTATTGAAGGGTTGCCTGCCGGGGTGCCGGTGGACGCAGCGGCCCTAAATCGGGATTTGGCCCGGCGGCAGTCGGGGTATGGCCGCGGCGGCCGCATGAAGATCGAGAAGGATGAGGCCCGGTTCCTCAGCGGCGTCCGCCACGGGCGGACCCTGGGTAGCCCGGTGGCACTTATGGTTGAGAACCGCGACTGGGTCAACTGGACCGAAGTGATGTCGCCCACGCCCATCGAAGGGTACAGCAACGCCCGGGTCGCCCAGAAGGTGCGCACACGGCCCCGGCCGGGCCACGCTGACCTGGTCGGCGCGCTCAAATACGACCACGCCGACCTGCGCAACGTGCTGGAGCGGGCCAGCGCCCGGGAGACCACCATGCGGGTGGCCGCGGGCGGCCTCGCCAAGCAGTTGCTGGCGCCCTTCGGGATCGGGATCGCGGGGCACGTCCGATCCATCGGCAGCGTGGAGGCGGCCCTTCGCCCGGATCTTGCCCTGGGCGAGTTGGTTAGCCTGGCTGAAGCCAGCGAGGTCCGTTGCGTCGACCCGGATGCATCCGCCCGCATGATCGCTGAGATCGACGCTGCCAAGCGTGACGGGGATTCGCTGGGCGGTGTGGTGGAAGTGGTGGTCGAGGGGCTTCCGCCGGGCCTCGGCAGCCATGTGCAGTACGACCGGAAGCTGGACGGGGCACTGGGTGCGGCTCTGCTCTCGATTCAAGCCGCCAAGGGCGTGGAGATTGGCGACGCCTTTG
>DAHVXO010000229.1 GCA_027356675.1 Symbiobacteriaceae bacterium
AGGCGCCCCCGGGGGCGCCTTCTGCTTCTTGTCTGTTATGCGGGTGGTTTCCCGGCGATTCGCAACACGTTGACTTCCTGCCCGTTGAGGGCATCAACAAAGACCTGGTACCACTGATCCACAAACTGCCCGACGAACTTCCAAGTCAATCGTTCGCTGCCACGACGGTCCGCCACAATCGTTAGCGTGGGATCACCCTGGACCAGAAGGCGTGGCGAGAGTCTGGTTTTAGCCTCCGCTGCCGAAAGCCGTGGGGCTGTGGCAGTGCGCTCATGCCGGTTCACCCAGTAGTTGCGAGCATCGAACCCGACAAGTTCGGCGTTGTCCATCGCGAGTGAGACCTTCACAAGGTCTGTCTCAGCTGTCACCCCGTTCTCACGTGGTGCAAAGGCCATGACCTGTGTACCGTCATTCTCCATGGCCGACACAAAGTCGGCTGTGGCATACCCCCAGCGGCGAAGCATCTGCCGTGCTCGGTCGACCAATTGCTCCCTGGTGAACTGCCGATCTCGCACGGGGCGACCGTCGATCATGAAAACGATGTGGCCACCGTACGCGCTCACGCCAAAGCTAAGCGGCGTCCCATTCGCCTTCTGGGCATCAAAGAAGTAGAGGGACAGCATCCCGGTCCGGTCGTTTGGGTCCGGTTGCCCGGTCAGTTTCGGCTCCGCCTTGAGAGGCTCATCGATGAACCGAAGGATGGCGGCGGCGGCCTCCGCAGGTCCAACTTTCGGACCGAGATCCGACTTGGGACGGGCGAGTGGCCCCCTACCCGGCGCTAGCGCTGCCTCTTCCCCGGGCGTTACTGGCAGCCCGCCGTCCATCTGCAGCACCGACCGCGTAATTGGCGTGACGGCTTTGCCGGACTGAGCCGGGCCGGTCACCCTTGCGGTGTCCCGCCAACGGATCATGTTGCTGCCGACCAGCCCCGCCAGATTGGCGAGTTCATTCTCAAAGTAGACCGCCTGCTTGCGCAGCTCCGCGAGACTGTCCCACTCCTGGGGCGACAGAGGCGTGCCCAAGTTCAGCTTGTAGTGGTACTCGTCCGATCGCTCGCGCAGCGTATTGAGGAAGTTGGTGATTTTCGGGGTGTTCATATTCGCGAGTGGCAAGCCGGACATATTCTCTACGGCTTGAGCACTGAACACCCTGATGTCGGCAAGCAAGCTCTGCTGCAGCGCCAGGTCATTTGTAGCCATGAGCCTTGCCGTTCGTTCCTCAATGTTCTCGCTCGTCCATTTGAGTCTGTGAAATGCCGCCATGTATTTGTTCTCAGCTTGGAGGGCCAGTTGATTCTTCTGGCGGGTCTGAACCCAACCAAAGCCCAGCGCCCCCAACAGAGCGACGCTGAGCAACAGATACGGCCATACCACGCCGCGGGTTGATCGCATGCCTCCAGCCCCCTACCTCGCAAAGATGTGCTTTCCGATCGTCCGAACCTGTTCACGGGACCAGATGAAGGCGTTGGTGGTCTTTTCGGGTGCGAAGAAGAAGACTGAACCGTTGCTGGGGTCCCATCCGTCCAGCGCAGCGCGGGCGGCCTTACGGCATTCATCCGTAGTGCCCCGGTAGACCTCCCCGTTATCAACGGATTCAAACGCCTGGTCCTGGTAAACCACACCGGCAACCGACTCTGGGAACCGATTGTCCAACGTCCGATTGAGGATGACGGCAGCTACGGCCACCTTGCCTTCGTACGGTTCCCCGCGCGCTTCGCCGCAGACCAGCTGGGACAGCAGTTCCTCGTTGTCCTTGGCGGCCTTGCTGGCAGCATAGGCGCTGTGGCCGTCAAACGTTATAGTCGGCCATGCCAAAATCAGCGCTACCACTGTGCCCGCGATCAGCCATTTGGGCCATCTTTTCACGGTGCCTCTCCCCTCTGTCCAGTGAATCGTCTATCGAGGGGTAGTCTTCGTGCGAAACGCCCATCTCATGCAAATCCCCGGCCCAACGGGCCGGGGCATCTTCAAACGGTGGCTGGGTCAGGTTACGGAACGGTCAGGCTTCATGCGGAAAGTGCAGAGAGATCCGTCATCGGCCGCAATGATAATCTGGCGGGGCGCAACCGCTGGGGGTTGTGTGCTGGGCACCTCCAGGTCCGTGGTCCACACCGTGTGACCATCGTTGATGTCCCAGGCATGCAGTCGTCGGTCTGAGCCGATGCCAAGCACGAGCGTTGCCGTCGCAACGTGCCTGATCATCGGGATCTCGGGTGGGGGCACTACCGTGATGCCTTCAGCGAACTCAGTCTGCCCGGCGGATTTGCCATGGCGGGCCCAGCGCAGAACGCCTGCAAACAGGTCCACGGCACCGCCAGGGTAGATGATCTGGTCCACCCGGGCTACGGGTGAGGTCCCCGCCGCTTCTACCTCCCACAGGAGTTGGCCATTGCGTGGATCAAATGCCTGGTGGCCGGACATAAGGACGACCTCGGCAAATACGGGAGCCTGAACACAATCGACTGCAGCCATCCAACATGATTCCCCCGTCTGGGCATCGACAGCCCAGAGCGTACCGTTGGCCGTAACCGCGAACACACGCTCATCGCCGACTGCAACCGGCAGTAGAATGGAACCCCCTAAGTGGCGCTTCCACGCCACCGCACCCGTCTTGGCCTCGAGCGCATAGAGATGCTCGTCCCAACAGCCAAAGTAAACCACGCCACCAGAGACTGCGGGGGACGAAGTGATGGGACCGCCTGCAGTTACACTCCAGATGACTTGACCGGTATAGGCATCCACTGCATGGACAACGCCATCGGGCCCGCACAGATAGACCAAGCCTTCAAATACGGCGGGCGTAGCCAGGGCGTGTTCCCGCACGTCAGCAAGGCTGGCAGGGCTCGCTGCCGGGATTCGCCATTTCGCTCGTCCGGAGGTCCGGTCCAGCGAATAGAAATGACCATCGCCCAACCCCGCAAACACCCGCTCATAGCGAACAACAGGCGCTGAAGGCCGCGCCACACCCTTCTTGCGCGGCGTATGGCTCCACCCGGGTAGCGGCACGCCATCGAGGATGACAGGACTGGCGCCGCCACGCCCCGACGTGCGGCCATACATGGGCCAGTCATCCCCCGCTTCGATGGGTTCAGGGATGACGACTTGCTGCCCCGCCAGGATGAACTCCGGATGAGCAATCTGGTTCGTTCGCAGGATCTCGTGCGCGGAAGTGCCGAACTTCGCGGCCAGATGGAAGACTGTCTCGCCTGAACGCACCAGGTGGACGATACCCCCGGGTGGCGGCGAAGGCACCTCGCCAGGGCGAGGGATGATCAGCGCCTGGCCCGGACAGATGGAATTGGGGTCCTCAAGCCGATTCGCTGCGACGATCGCGTGCACGGTGGTCTGATAGCGCTTGGCGATGGCGTACAGCGTCTCCCCTCGCTGGACGAAGTAGAAGACCATGCCGCCGACCTCCTGGCTTTTTAACATGCTACGCAGCAGCCACCATGGCTGCCCGCCTGTGGGGAAAATTGCCGCGCGGTTGTGTGCGATTCACGGATATCACGACATACTGACCATCGCATATTCGATCCACAGAGTTATCCACAGGTGTGGGAATTGCTTACAGTTAGGATCGAACAAACCCGCGCCACTGCGCGGTTCTGAAGAACGCAAGTTCCCCACAGACTCCGTTCTAACTGTGGACAATCTTATGGCGCTATAATCATTCGGCAGTCCCAAACATAGTTCATTTGGTAGAAGGCGGCCAGTGCAGCACTGCGGG
>DAHVXO010000235.1 GCA_027356675.1 Symbiobacteriaceae bacterium
GGAACGCTCTTTCTGGACGAGATCGGGGATCTGCCCCTACTGCTGCAGGCCAAACTCCTGCGTGTGTTGCAGGAACGGGTCGTGGAGCGGGTGGGTGCCAGCCGGGTACGCCCCATCAACGTCCGGATCATTGCGGCTACCAACCGGGACTTGACCGGGGCGATCCGGCAGGGATTGTTTCGGGAGGACCTGTACTACCGTCTGAATGTGATCCCCTTATCGATCCCGCCGCTCCGCCAGCGGACCGAGGATATTCATGTGCTGGTTGAGTACTTCCTGCGCAAGTACGGTAAGCTCCTTGGAAAGGAGGGCAAACGTCTTACGGGGGAGGTGCTGGACTACTTCCATAAGCACCCCTGGCCAGGCAACGCCCGCGAGATGGAGAACGCGATTCAATACGTTGTGAGCCTGGAAAACGGCCCGTTGATCAGTATGGAGAGCTTGCCGCCACATATGCGCAGTGGCGTCGTTACCCCGGGGCGGCCTGCCGATGCGGCTGTGCCGCAGAGGCCACGGCCTCCTGCTGCTCAAGCCCCGTCCGGCAAACACCTCTCTGCTGCGATGATCCGCAGGGCGGTCTCTGCCCAGGAGCCAACCACCGCGGGGAAGCGGGCCGCCGCCGAGGGACTTGGCATCAGCCTGGCAACTCTGTATCGTCACCTAAAACTGATGAGCGAGAATGAGAACGGCGAGTGAGAATGAGAATGCTGGGTTGCGACAAGCGGATAGATGAAGCGAGAAAAGCCTTCGGAGCGCCATCCGAGGGCTTTTTCCTTTATGCGGCGCTTTTGGCACAACTATTGCTTTAAAATTGTGCAGTCCTGGTGGGAGGTGGATCAGGTGATCTGGTTGGGTGAACCGGAGATCTGGAACGTGGCCCGAGGTGCAGCCGTGCTCGGGTCAGGCGGAGGCGGTTCTACGGAGAATGGCCTGGCCATGGCCGTGGCGGCCGTGCGGCGGATGGGACCGGTGCGTCTGGTCTCCCCGCACGAACTGGGGGATGATGCGCTGGTGATGCCGGCCGCCTTCATGGGCTCTCCCACCATCCAATCGGAGAAAATACCGGGCCGTGATGCCCTGGTAGCGCCGATCAGGGCCCTCGAAGCACATCTGGGTCGCCGGGCGGACGCATTGGCCCCGATCGAGGTGGGGGGGGTTAACTGCCTGATCACGCTGGCCATGGCCGCCTCCACCGGTCTGCCGTTGGTGGACGGCGACGGCTTTGGCAGGGCCTTGCCTGAGCTTCAGATGTTGACATTCAGCATCTATGGGATGCCCGGGTCCCCCTTTGTGCTCGTCAACGACCGCGGCGACGAGGTCCTGATCCGAACCCGCGATAACCTGGCCCTGGAACACGTTGCCCGGGGCGTTACCCTGCGGTTCGGCGGACTCGGCTACCTCGCCGGCTATGCGATGGAGGGGCGGCGTTTCAAAGAATGCGCCGTGCTCTATACGGTCTCACTGGCAGAGCGGATCGGCAGGGCCCTGCGCCAGGCTGATGGCAATCTGCGGGAGAGCGTGCTGGCCCTGGCATCGGTGACCGCCAACTCAACCTATGGACAGGCAGTATTGCTCGCTGATGGCCAGGTAATCGGGGTGCAGAGGCGCAGTGGTGACGGCTGGGGTCGGGGTATTTGCTCAATCCTGGACGAGCTTGGGCGCCGGTTCCAGCTTCATTTCCAAAACGAGTTCCTCTATGTGGAATCGGAGGGCGAGCCGATAGCCATGGTGCCAGACATCCTCGTTGTCTTGGAGGTGGACTCCCAGCGTTTCCTCTGCACCGACGAACTGGTCTATGGGCAGCGGGTCCTGATCCTGGCGATCCCGGTGCCGGCGATCCTGCGTACCGCTGCGGCACTGCAGGCGATCGGACCACGGGCCTTCGGATACGAACTGGACTATGAGCCCGTAGAGTCACTGGCGACCCGGTCAAAGGGGGTGATCTCCGGTTATGCGGTTGATCCTTGGCGTTGAACTAGGGGAGCAGGAAGTCCATGTGGTAGCGATCGATTCGTATCAGAGCTTGATGGCCGGGGTAAGCCACCGCGGCGCGGGGAGACCGGAGCGGCTCCTGTCCAAAGCGATTGCAGAGACGCTCCGGGTCGTCGGTGCGCAGGCGCGGGAAATCCAATACTGTGCGGTTGTCAGTGACCACTGCAGTCGCGCCCTTCGCCAGCGGAGAGGGCTGGCGCGGGTGGCGCTCCTTCGTCTGGCCGACCCGGCCGGCAGCGCCATCCCACCGCTTTTCAGCTGGCCGCACGAGTTGGTGGAGGCGATCGGCGGGAGTGCGGTCGCCATCGCCGGCGGGGTAGATCTGGATGGTCGGCCCATCGGATCGCTTCCCGATGAAGGGGAGATCTTGGAGGTGATTCGCCGGCTGAAAGGCAGTGGGAGTGAAGCTCTGGCGGTCACAGGGATCTTTTCGCCGGTGCACCCCCAATCAGAGGTGCAGATGGCGGCCCGCATTCGCGAGGCGATGGGTCCTGACTTTCCGATTCTGCTCTCGCACTGGCTGGGACCGATTGGTTTTTTGGAGCGAGAGAACGCAGCCGTTCTGAACACCGCCTTGATCAAGGTCGGTCCGACCGGCGGTGAACTGGTTGCCCGTGTGCTGCAAAGTCTGGGCGCCGAAGTGCCGATCTTTGTGGCCCAGAATGACGGCACGCTGATGTCATTGGCGCAAACCCGGCGGTTCCCCCTCCTGACGGTGCGCTCGGTCGTGGCCCACCTACTGCGTGGAGCGGTCCATCTGAGCGGGCGCGAGTCTGGGCTGGTACTCTGCAGTGGGCCAGAAACGGTAGAGCTTGGTCTCGTCGAAGGCGGCTTCCCGCATGAATCGACGCGGCCGGGCACGATTGAGGGGGTGCGGGTCAATGTCGCGCTGCCCGAGATTCTCTCCATTCCGATCACGGCAGGGCATGGCGGCTGGACGGATGGGATGACCGAGCGAGTGGAAAGGCTGCTTGTCCAGATCAAGGGGCATGCCGAACCGGTGCCGGTGATCATGGCCGGACCCCTGGCCGACCAGGTGCCGCAGCAGCTCCGGGGGGTCCTGCGGGCGGAGCGGCTGACGAATGTGGCATGGTCGGCGGCGATCGGTGCCGCAATGGCTCCCTTGGGTGGTCGGGCCGACGGCACCTACTCCCTGGAGACTTGGTCGCATGAGGGCGCCCGGGCTGAAGCGGTGCGCCGGGCCGCAGACTGGGCCGTGGCGGCCGGTGCGGATCCAGCGAGTGTACAGGTAGTAGGGATCGACGAAACACCCTTCACCTATTTGCCGGGGAACGTGCTCCGGATTCGGGCTAAAGTTGCTGGAAAGCCGCTGATCGCTGAACCGGCGACGCTTTCCGGTTGATATAGATCTCGCGAAACACGCATGAGGGGGTTGCTCAAGGTGGGACAGATGGTGAGAAGAAGGATCGCTGCCATGTTCCTGGTTGTGTTTGCCGGTTTAACCCTGATCACAGGTTGCGCCAAGCCGTCCAGTAAGAAGACGGAGGAGGCGGCGCCCGCGGCACAGCAGCAGGCGGCGTCGAAGGAGAAGGTCCTGATCGTCGCTGTCCCGGCGGATATTGATACCTTTGACCCAGCCTTTACCGTGGGTACACGCACCTCGCAGACCACAATTCAGAACACCTTTGACCAGTTGGACCAGTACCGCCTGGTGGAGAAGACTGCGGCGGACGGATATAAGTACTTCATGGTGGATACGAACAACATCGACGGGATGCTGGCCTCCAGCCGGACGACTTCGGCCGACGGGAAGACCGTGACCTGGAAGCTCCGGGATGGCGTCAAGTTCCAGGATGGCAAGCCCGTGACGGCAACCGATATTGTCGAGGGCTACCGCCGGATCTATGAGGCCCAAGGGATCTCCTCCTTTCTGCTGACCATGGGCAGTGTCATGAAGCCGGACTATTTCAAGGCTGTGGATGAAAAGACCGTACAGATGAAGATGGACGTGGCCAACCAGCTGGTGGTGATGAACAACGTGATGCACAACACCTCTGCGATCAGCCAGGAGCAGCTGAAGAAGTATGCCACGAGCAGCGATCCCTGGGGCAAGGAGCAGTTGAAGAAGACGCTGGCCCCTGGCACTGGTCCGTTTATCTTCGAAGAGTACAAGCCCGGGGACCGGATTGTGCTGAAAGCCAACCCGAACTACTGGGGGGGCAAGCCGAAGCTGGACAAGGTGATCCTGAAGATCGTCCCCGACGCCACCCAGCGCATCCTGCTGCTGAAGAAGGGCGAGGTCGACATGATCGAGGCTCCGCCGGTCAAGGATCTAGACACCCTGAAGCAGGATCCCAACGTCCGGGTCGTCTCGGTTGAAACACCCCGGTCGGTCCACCTCCAGCTGAACTACAGCATTGCCCCCTTCGGTAACAAACTGGTTCGCCAGGCCGTTGCCTACGCCGTCCCCTACGACTCGATCGTCAAGGATGTCTACAAGGGGTACGCCACCCGTTCCATGTCCCTGGTGACCAAGGGCATGCCTGGCCACGATCCCTCCGCCTGGAAATATAACACGGATATTGCGAAGGCCAAGGAGCTGATGACCAAGGCCGGCTTCCCGGATGGCAAGGGCCTGCCGCCGATCAAGCTCTCTGTGCGGGTGGGCATGGAGGAGGACGAGCGGTCCGCCATCTTCATCGCCAACAGCCTGAAGGAGATCGGCATGAACGTAACCATCGAGAAGATGCCGATCGCCACCTTCAACGAACAGCAGCAGGGTGGGAAGCTCCAGTTCTTTATGGATGACTGGATCTCTTGGGTCAACGATCCCTTCTATCACCTCTCCTGGATTGTCGGCTCCGGGAGCCCGACCAACTACACCAAGTTCAAGAACGCACGGGTCGATGAGTTGATCGCCAAGTACACGTTGAGCACGGATACGGCGAATCGCCTTGCCGCTGCCAAGGAGATCCAGGGGATTCTGGCGGAAGAGGTGGCCCAGGTCTACCTGGTTCAGCCCACCTGGAATGTGCCCATGCGCAAGAATGTAACAGGCTATGCCTATCTCAACGATGAGCTGCCCCGGTTCTTCTACATGGACAAGCAATAGAATCGCTGTCAAGGAGGGAGCCCGATGCGCCTAGCCCGATACATCCTGAGGCGCCTCTTGCTGGTGGTTCCCGTGCTGCTCGGCGTCACTCTGGTCACATTCCTGTTGACCCGAATCGTGCCGGGAAATCCGATCGACCGCGTGGCGGGGCCATATGTCAGCGTGGAGCGGCGGGCTGAGATGAAACGGGAGGCCCGGTTGGACCGCCCCTTCTACACGCAGTTCTACTTGTATGTGCATGACCTGGTCGTCGATCAGGAGATGGGCACATCTTATACCACTGCACGCCCTGTGGCCGAGGATCTGCGGGAGCGGCTACCCGTTTCGGTTGAGCTGGCTACTCTGGGCATGCTCCTTGCGATCGTGCTGGCAATTCCCATCGGGATTGCCAGCGCGGTGGCCAAGGACAGTTGGGTGGACCATGTGGGACGCATAGTCAGTGTGATCGGAGTCTCAATGCCGATCTTCTGGCTGGGGCTGGTGCTCTTGCAGGTCTTTTTTGTGAAACTGGATTGGGTGCCTGCCCCAATGGGGCGGCTGCCGATCAACCTGACGGAACCCCCATGGGTGACCGGTTGGTTACTGATCGATGCGGCGATCGCCGGGAACGGAGCAGTCTTCTGGAGCGCCCTGAGCCATCTGGCCCTGCCGGTCTTTGTGATCGCCTTCACGGCGATGGCACCACTGGCCCGGATCACCCGGTCTGCCATGATTGAGGCCCTGGAATCGGATTTTGTTCGCTTTGCCCGCTCTCTGGGGCTGCCCAATCGCATTGTGATCTTCCAGCACGCCTTGAAGAATGCGATGCTGCCGATTCTGACGATGGTGGCAGCCGTTTATGGCTATGTCCTGGGGGGTGAGGTTCTGGTTGAACTGGTCTTCGCCTGGCCCGGCCTGGGGGCCTATTCCTACAACGCCATTCTGGCCAGCGACTTTCCGGCCATTCAGGGTTTCATCCTGTTGGTGACACTGACCTATGTGATGATCTACCTGATTGTGGACATTCTGATCGCACTGCTTGACCCGCGGGTGGAGTACTAGTATGAAGGAACCAGTCTATAACGCTGCGGCAATGCCACCGGATGAAGAGGATGCGGTCCCGGCCCCGGAGCGACTGGCCGAGGCATGGTGGGCGGTGCGCAGGAACCCCACGACCATGATTGGACTCGGGATCCTGCTCGTGACTCTGGTGGCGGCCATTTTCGCCCCCCTGATCGCTCCCTACGGCCCGTATGACATGAATCCAATCCGTTCCAACCTGCCTCCGGGCAACGGCTTTTTGTTTGGGACCGACCAGTTCGGCCACGATATCTTCTCACGAGTCCTCTTCGGCGCACGTATGGACCTGTTCATCGCCGTGATGGCCGTGGCCATCTCAGCCATCGTGGGCAGTGTGATCGGCGGACTGGCTGGTTATGCCGGCCGGCATGTCGACGAAATGGTGATGCGGCTGATGGATATCCTGCAAGCCTTTCCGCGCTTTATCTTCGCCATGGGCGTCGCCTTTGCCCTGGGGCCGGGCCTCAGTACTGTGATCGTGGCCACGGCTGCCTTGAACATTCCCGGGTATGCCAGGCTGATGCGCAATCTGATCATGAGCCTGAAATCGACCCAGTTTGCCATGGCTGCAGTGTCCGTTGGCAACTCACCGTCCCGGGTGCTCTTTCGGCATCTCTTTCCCAACGCCATGGCCCCGATCCTGGTTACCTCCACGCTTCAGTCCGGGTGGGCGATTCTGGAGGCGGCGGGCCTCAGCTTTATTGGCCTCGGGGTGGCGGTCCCCACGGCCGAGTGGGGTGTGATGATCTCCATGGGTCTGCAGGAGTTTCTGCAGGGACACTGGTGGGTCTACACATTCCCCGGGCTGGCGATCGCGGTGGCTGTCCTGGCATTTAACTTGATCGGCGATGGGCTTCAGGACATCCTGGATCCCCGGCGCAAGTAGGAGGTACGAGTTGTGACGGCAATTACGCAGAGGCCAGCGGCTGCGGAACTCCTGCTTTCGGTTCAGGGACTGAAAACACAGTTCTTCACACGCAAGGGCGTGGCCAAGGTCCTGGATGGACTCAGCTTCGATCTGTATTCCGGTCAGATCATGGGTATCGTGGGCGAAACGGGGTCGGGTAAGTCCGTCACCGCCGCCTCCATTCTCCGGATTCTGAAGAAGCCGGGACGGGTGGTGGCAGGCGAGGCCTGGCTGGGTGGGCGCGACCTCCTGGCGCTTTCGGAGGCCCAGATGCAGCAGGTGCGAGGCCGGGAGATTGCCATGATCTTTCAGAACCCGCGCGGCTCGCTCAACCCGCTGCTGCCCGTGGGGGAGTTGTTGATTCAGGTGCTGCGGCACCGGGCAGGACTCTCCGCTGCCGCAGCCAGAGCGCGGGCGATTGAGTTGCTTGGCAGTGTACACATTCCGGACCCGGAGCAGCGGATGCATGCATATGCCCATCAACTCTCCGGGGGCATGTGCCAGCGCATCATGATCGCTCTGGCCATCTCCTGTAACCCGCGCCTGCTGATCGCCGATGAGCCGACCACTGGACTGGACGTCACCATCCAGTACCAGATTATTCAACTCTTGAAAGAACTGCGTGAGCAACAGGGCACGACCCAGATTGTGATCACACATGACCTGGGGCTGGTGGCGGAACTGTGCGATGTTGTCGCCGTTATGTACGCCGGTGAGATCGTGGAGGTGGCCCCGGTGGCTGAGATCTTCAACAGCCCACGCCATCCCTATACGGTCGGGCTACTGAAGTCCCGCCCCAGACTGGGGGAGTGGGAGGAACTGCCGGTCATTCCCGGCAATGTACCGGATCCGCTCCATCCACCTGCCGGCTGTGCCTTTCATCCTCGCTGTCCGTACACCATGCCGCAGTGTCTCACGGTGGCGCCAGCGCAGCGGCGTGTAGGTGAGGGCCACCAGGTGGCATGCTGGCATGAAGGAGTGATCGTGTGAGTGCGCTGCAATCAGATGCCGAGCCAACCGGGCAGGAGTTGCTCTCGGTTCAGGGACTGAAGAAGGTCTATCCGATTCGCCGGGGCTTGCGCTCTCACGTTCTGCTCAAGGCGGTCGATGGGGTCTCCTTTGCGATCGGAAAGGGGGAGACCCTGGGGCTGGTGGGGGAGAGCGGTAGCGGCAAGTCTACCATCGGTCGCTGTATCCTCAGGCTGGAGGAGCCGACCGAAGGGCGGATCCGGTTCGGCGATCAGGAGATCGGCGGACTTTCCGGCCCCAGCCTGCGCGATGTCCGGTGCAACATGCAGATGGTCTTTCAGGATCCCTACGACTCCCTGAACCCACGCATGACGGTGGGGGAGATGGTGGCTGAGCCGATGCGCATCAACGGGCTCTATCCCCCACGGGAGGTGGCGGGGAGGGTCAAGGATCTGTTCGGGCGCGTGGGACTGAAGTCGGAACACCTGACCCGTTACCCACACCAGCTATCCGGGGGGCAGAATCAGCGGGTCGGGATCGCACGCGCCCTGGCCACCTCGCCCAAGCTCCTGGTGCTCGATGAGCCTACCTCGGCCCTGGATGTCTCGGTCCAGGCCAAACTGCTCAATCTGCTCCGCCACCTCCAGGCGGAGTTGGGGCTTAGTTATCTCTTTATCTCACATGACCTGGCGGTGGTTAACTACCTTTCGACCCGGGTAGCGGTGCTGTATCTGGGACAGATCGTCGAGATCGGGAGCCGTGATCAGATCTATAACAGCCCACAGCACCCGTACACCCGTGGTCTAATCTCATCGTTGTCCCGGGAGAGCCAGGGCGGTCTGAAGCGGGAACGCATTGTACTTTCGGGGGAGATTCCCTCGCCCATCAATCCACCCACCGGGTGCCGGTTGGCCTCCCGCTGCCCCTTTGTTGTGGAGTCGTGCCGTGAGAAGCCGCAGGTGTTGGCCCCGGTTGCCCAAGGGCATATGGTGGCCTGTGGGCGGGTTGAGGCCGGGGAAATCGGATGATGGGGGGCGTGCCTGTGATCGATCCGACCCTGGCCCCCGTCAAGTATGCCGAATACATGGTTGAATTGCGGCAGCGGT
>DAHVXO010000256.1 GCA_027356675.1 Symbiobacteriaceae bacterium
CAAACCAAAAAACAAGACCCCGCCGGCGCAAGCTGGCGGGGTCTCTCTTGCTTCACGCAGTCGGCCCTAGCTACACTTCGAGTACCCGCAGTTATGACAAGTTGCGCAGCCTTCACCCACCGCCAGGGCATGCGACCCGCACTCCGGGCAGGGATCCACATGCCGATCGATCTGAGCACCGGCCATGGCAGGCGCCGGAGCCGGAGTGGAATGGGCATGCTCATCGGCATGCGGCACCGCGCTGGTCATCGGCACGACGTTGTTGGCGGCGCCGGCCCTGCTGCTGTCCTTCCAGGCCAGGAATCGCTGCAGCCCCTTGGCGATGGCGCTGGCAAGCGAGGTGACGCGATTCGGGCCAAACCCGTAGCTTCCCGATCCGCCGATGTTCTTGAGGGTCTCGACGATGATCTCAATCCGCTCACGGACGGGCACGTCGGACCGGAGCCGCAGCATCTTGGAGACCAACATGCCCATGCCCACAGCATCGGCCATCAGGTCCGACCCGGCGGCGCCCACGTTTACAATGATCTCAAACGGCTCGTCGTTGTCATCCATGTGGATATCCAACGTCATCTTGCCGAAATGAGTCGGAATAACGAACATCTTGCCGATGGCCTCGGTCGGCCGAGGCTGGATCGATGGGCCCAGTACCATCGCGACTGCCTCCAGCGCCGGGACCGGCGCAAACTCAACCGGCGCTTTCTTCTTCTCCTCGGTCTGATTGCCGGAGGTGAGCACCTGGAAGGCGCGGCTGCCGTCGCGGTAGACGGTAATGCCCTTCAGACCAAGCCGCCAGGCCAGTGCATATGACTCCTCGACGTCGTCGCTGGTCGCGTCGTTGGGGAAGTTGATGGTCTTGGAAACGGCGGCGTCGACGGGCTGGAGGTCCACCGATAGTTCATCCCCGCCCTGGAAGGCACCTTGCATGCGAACGTGCCAGACCGGTGCGATGTCATGCGAGGTCGCGAAGACCCGCTGCCATTTGGCAGGAACGCCCTGAATACCACGGGTGGTGCCGTGCTCGGCGACCTGCTTCATGAGCTCTTCCGAATACCAGCCTTCCCGCCGGGCGACAGACTCGAACTGCCCGTCCACATCCAACATGATGGATCCGGCCTGGTTGCGAGTGAAAACAAGGGCAAACTTCGGCTCGATGCCGCCAGAGCACGGCAGCGATGGCCGCGCCGCGAACAGCGAGATCGTGCCCGTGGGTGCCACGGTAGTGAGGGTGGCGTTGCGCACCTTGAGTCCCGCACGCTGCCACAGACTGCCTTCCCACTCGGGATAAGTCCCGCGTGCCTTGGCGAGCGCCATGGACTCTTCCGTGGCCTTCTGCTTGATGTACGTCATGACCCGGCCGCCCAACTCGACGGCCTCATCACTGTCATACGCCAGGCCCATCTGAACCAGCATCTCAGCCCACCCCATCACACCGAGGCCGATCCGGCGATCCCGGTGGGCCTTATCAGCGATCTGCGGGAGCGGATACTTGTTTGCGTCGATGACGTTATCAAGGAAATGGCTGCACAGCCGCACGACTTGGCCCAGCCGTTCCCAATCCACCTCGGCCTCTTCCGCGTAGGCGTTACGGACAAAATTGGCCAGGTTGATGGAGCCGAGGTTGCAGGACCCAAAGGGCGGCAAGGGCTGCTCACCGCACGGGTTAGTCGCTTCGATGACTTCCGCATGGTTGTTCGGGTTGCGCCGGTTCATGCGATCGATGAAGACGACACCCGGTTCGCCCGTCTTCCAGGCGCAGTCAACCAACTTCATCCAGACGTCACGGGCACGGAGCCGCGATACGGCCTGTCCATCACGCGGGCTGATCAGGTCATACTGGCCATCGGCCTCCAGCGCCTCCATGAAGGCATCTGTCATGCCCACCGAGATGTTGAAGTTGGTGATCTGGCTGGTATCGCTCTTCGATTCGATGAAATCCATGATGTCCGGATGATCGATACGCAGGATGCCCATGTTTGCGCCACGCCGGGTGCCACCCTGCTTGATGGCCTCGGTGGAAGCATTGTAGACCTTCAGGAAAGAGACCGGACCGCTGGCCACGCCCTGACTAGAGCGGACCTTGTCGCCCGCGGGGCGGAGCCGCGAGAATGCAAATCCGGTACCACCGCCGGTCTGGTGAATAATGGCAGCCTGTTTCATAGTCTCATAGATTTCCGGGAGCGAGTCCCCGACCGGCAATACGAAACAGGCGGAAAGCTGCCCCAAAGTTGTGCCCGCCCCCGTAAACGTAGGGCTATTGGGCATGAAGTCCTGCCGGTCCATCATCCCCACAAATGCATCCTCGACTGCCTTGACCTCCTTGGTCTTGGCGCCGTACTGGGAATCAACCGCGGCGATGACCCCCGCAACACGCCGCAGCATCTCGTCTGGCGTCTCGCGCGTGCCGTCCCCCTTCAGCCGCAAGTAACGCTTTTCCAGGACTGTCTGAGCGATATGAGTCAGTTCCAAACTGGTGGCCCCTTCCCTAGCGAGACTTCAGCAGCTTCTCCAGTTGCTCGCGAAACTCTGTGACATCCTTAAACTGGCGGTAGACGCTGGCGAATCGCACATAGGCGACGCCGTCAAGGTGACGCAACCGTTCCATAACCCGCTCGCCGATCTCCACCGAGGGGATCTCTTTCTCCAAAGAATTTCGCAGGTCTCGTTCGACCTCTTGCACCAGCTGCTCAACCTCGGCCAGCGGGACCGGCCGTTTTTCGCACGCCCGCAATAGCCCGTTGAGCACCTTGTTCCGGTCGAACACCTCACGGCGGCCATCTTTCTTCACCACAATCAGAGTCTGCTCCTCAATCCGCTCAAAGGTGTTGTAACGCCTCGAGCACGCCGTGCACTCCCGCCGGCGTCGGATCGAGTTGTCCTCGGTATGCCGGGACTCGATGACCTTGCTTTCAGAACCGCAGTACGGGCACTTCATCCCCTTCACTCCCGACTGTGGCAGCCCAAACTTTCTGCACAGGGACTGTAGATGATGCTGTGGATAAACCCCTATATATAGGGTGTTCGGGCTCAATCGTAACACCACATCTGGGGGCAGAACAACCCGGCACAGCCCCGAATTTCTGCGATTGCCAATGACGGGCGCTCCAAGGATTGTCCTAGCTCCCGTTTTTGCCCCCATAGAAAAAACACCGTTGTTCTCCGGTCCATTCCCTAGTTACATTGCCCCTATAAGCGGGCCGGCTCCTTCATAATCCCAGATGCGCCTGAATTGCGGATAACACACTGGCTGAACGCTCACGAATGAGCCACCGCGCGTACTCATCCAAGTGCGAGCGAGTCAGGTTGATCAGGGCTAGATCAGCGCCCTGGGCTACCGCCATTGCTGGCAGCTGGTTGATCGGACCCACCTCGAGCGATGACCCGACCACGATGAACAGATCTGCTTTCCGCGCGGCCTCCAGCCCCTGCTCCACCGCTTCTTCAGGCAGTGGTTCTTCAAAGAGGACAACTCCCGGCTTCAGCAGGCCCCCGCACTGCGGACAAGCCGGCAAGTCATCGCGGGATCGCACGTCCACATCGATGAGCGCGCTGCCGAACCGTCGCCCGCAACGCAGGCAGACACACTCGCGCAGGCTGCCGTGCGCCTCGATGACCCCGGTCGATCCCGCAGCCTGATGCAGCCCATCCACGTTCTGCGTGATGATCTGCTCGACCAGACCCGCCCGCTGCAATACCGCCAAGGCCACGTGACCCGCGTTCGGCTGCGCCCCGTGGAGTTTCAGCAAGCGCTGTCGGTAGAACTGGTAGAACTCGATGGGCGTATGCCGCAGCGCAGACATGGAGGCTAGTCGCATCGGATCGATCCCCTGCCACAGGCCTTCCTTGGACCGAAAATCGGGGAGACCCGAGTCCGTGCTTGCCCCTGCCCCTGTGAGCACGACGGTGTGCTGAGCAGTCCGCAGCCGGCCGGCCAGTTCGACAACCGCCTCCATGGTTCGTCACCTCATGCGGACATTTCGCCACATGCAAAACAGCCACCTCTCAGGGTGGCTGTCGTGTGCAGAACCTCTCAGCGAGTCCCGGTCATGGGCCAGGCGTCGATGTTAGCGCCGATCTTATCGACCGACGGCGTCGTGCCCAGGAGCAGAAAATCGACCTTGATGCCGAAAAGCGCACTGAAGACCCGAATGAGATAAGGCGAGATGGGGTACTCCCCGCGGCACATCTCGTCGATGTCTCGTTGGCTGTGCTCAAGGTACCGAAGCCATGCCGCCCAGCGGTCCTCATCCCAGAGTCCGCGCAAGACGTTGATCATGACTGTAAAGCGTGGGCAGGTCCCACCTTCGGCCAGCGTTCGCTTTTCGGTGTACGCCATACGGGCGAAGTGGTTCCCGAACTCTTTGCGCAGCCTCCGCAGGCTGAATTCGTCCAACCCCGTCCGCTCCATCAGCTTGGCGTCCACGGCTGTGCGGGTTGGGTGAGAAGCACGCCCGGATTGCACCCGATTCGGAAGCACCCCAATCCCCCTCTCGGTTGGCTCTATGGGGTTCTGTATCTTATACGAAACAGTTCCGACCGATGTTCGATACGAGTCGGAAACTGTCGCAAGATCGTGCCCCCAACAGCCAGGTCTCTGTGTTACCGGCAGAATCTACCCCATCTGTCCGGACCGGCTCGACGGCGGTTCGCTGGTTCCGCGGCCCCGCCCGAGTCCCGGCTTGTCGGTGGTCGACGTCGCGTAGTAGTCGACCAGCGATTGTACGAACTCCCCCACCCCGTCCATGATGAAGGGATCCATACGTCCTGTGGACTCACTGAACTGCATCGCACTGGTGGCTGGACCGGGTTTGCCATTCTTGAAATACAGGTTGATGTGGTAGGTGCCACTGACGGCCGGACTGGAACCAAGGAGTTGCTCGGCTGCAGCAGCATCACCGGACTCCAGCAGCTTGCTGAGCCGGTCGGCAGGTAGCTTGTCGCTGCGTGCAAGGGCAAACGAATCCGTGTTCAGGAAGAGCGGCGTCTGCTCCATGGCCTGGTCAAAGAGCAGGTGCTCGACAAATCGGGCATCCACGTTGATGTCCAGACGAATGACGGTGACAGTTGGGCTCACGGTTGGCGGCGTGGCGCCCGCACCGGACTTTAGAGCTGGGTTGACCTCGGCCTTGGGCGCTGTCTCTGCCTTGGTCACGTCGGACGCCTTGGCCTGTTGCCCGACTCGGGCAGCCCCGTCGGGTTTCGTACCCTGCTGCCCCGTTGCAGCCACGTCCCGTCGCTCTCCCACCGTGATGCTGCGAACGTGAGCACCGCTGTACGTCTCCGCCTGACTCAGATACCAGATGAACATTGCGGCGGAGTTCTTGCCGGGTACCCAGGAATCGACCATCTGCTCCCTGGTTGAGACGGCTGAGCGCCGGGCGACCAGGTCACCCTCCCGGGCCAATCTGGATGTGTCTCGCTTCAACTCGGTCTGCACCTGCTCGGCACGTGAAAGCGCCTGCGTGCGGCGGGAAAACAGGGGCTCGTGAACCCAGTTGTAGAACCCAATCACACCGCCCAAGAACACCGGAAGAGTGAGCAGCGCCTTTTCCCGCTGGTTAAGCGCCATTCGGCATCAGCCCCCCTTCGGTGCGCGCCAGTGTGATCACCATCTCGAACTCCAACTGGCGGAAGCTGCCCAGCGCTCTGGCTGCGTCAATCTGGGCGTTTTTATCGCCGCCCTTGGTGGTGACGCTCACGGGCAGGCCCGACTCGTTGACGTAGTGGAGAGTGACCTGATCCACCTGATTCAGGTCGACCAGACCGCCCAATAGCTGCGCCACATCCACCAGGCTACGACCCCAGGCTTTGAGGGTGACCTCGTTTCCCGTTACGGTCAGGCTCGTCCAGGTGACGTGCTGAGGCGTCATGTCCCGAAGCGTGAGCAACACTGCAGACCACGGTCGCCCTGACAGTGCCCTGAGCTCCATCTCAGCTCTGGCGATCTGATCCTCTCGGGCCTTGAGTTCGGCTGCCTGCGTGAGATGTGTCCGCACGGTCTGCAGCTTGGTCTGATCCGTCAGCACCTGCGTCTCAAGCCTGGCCGTGCTGGCGAAGGTGCCCATGTAGAATACGGTTGTGACGACCGCCGCCACAGTCACCGCTCCGGCCACCGCCCATTCCTTGGGTCCGAGTTGTTTAGGTGGCTGGTAGGTCTTCGGCAGAAAGTTGATCCGTACCGTCATTCCGGCGTCCCCCCCCTCAGAGCGGATCCCAGGGCAGTCATGAGGAGCGGCCCGAAATTGTTCACTCCCGGCAGCAGGTCGGGGTTGATGTCAAACCCAGCGAGTCCCACGGGCTGCACCCTGATTTGCTCGCTCTCCTGCCGGCCATTCATCACCGTCTTCAAATGTGCGGCCAGGGCGTCCGGGAGATTGGGAAGCGTGGCACCACCTCCGACCAGAAAGACTCGCTCCAGCGTAGCCCCCCGGTTCTGGATCAAGAAGAACTCGATGGACCGGCCGATGGCCTCCATCAAGCTGGACATCCACGGGTCTACGGCGGGGGACAGCGCGGGGTCATTGCGAATCCCCTTCAGACGCAGGGCCATTTCAGCTTCGGCAATGGATACCTGAAGCGTGTCGGCAACTGCCGTACGCAGGTGGTGCAACCCGGTGGGAATGGTGCGGGACAGCGTCGGTACGCCATACCGGATGACGCTGATCCGAGTCCCTACCTCCCCGAAGTCCAGCAACACCAACGGAAGCTGGCTGGTGTGCGATACGAGACCAATCCACTGCAGGGCTCGCAGCAACGCCAGGCAGTCCAACTCGATGGCGTTAGGCCTGAGCCCTGCCCGGCTGAGAGCCGCCAAGTGACTGTCAACAAGCTTCTTGTGTGTACCGGCGAGAAACACGGCCATCTGGTGTTCTGGAACGCCCGCCGCCTCCGGAACCGGCGTGAAGTCGTACAGAAGCTGATCCTCGGGCACTGGCAAGTGCTGCGGCGCCTCGAACCTCATGGCAGACCGCATTTCCTCTGGAGCCACTCTCGGCAGGTTGATGTAGCGCATCATGATGGCAGGACCGCCAATGGTGGAGCCAACGTTGGTCTGGGTGAGCCCCATTCCCGTAAGCGTACAACGCACCAAATCGCCGAGTGTGGACGGCTCCGCAACGGCCCCCTCCTCCATCAGCCCGGGAGGGAGCGGAACGACCGCGTAGTTCTCCAGACGCGGCCCCTGTCGGAACCAGCGGACCTGTGCCACTTTCAGGGAACCCGCACCGATGTCGACCCCTACACACGTCCGGCGCTGACGCGCCAAGGGACTCCACCGAAATCCCAGTTGGGTACCGCTGGGGAGCTGTGTGCTGAGCGTGGGGCGAAGCCGTTCCACGAGGCCCATAGTTGCCCTCCTTTCCCCTTGGGGTTCAGGTCACTGAATTTGGATTCTGCCCGTGATCGGGGTGACCCTGATGGTTCGCGAGTTTCTCCCGCTCTGGTTCTGAACTGTGACACTGGGAGCAGCGACCGTGATCTCGTCCAGGGCCATAATCAGCAGCCCATCGCGATTGGTGGCCGGCACGAAGACAAAGCGAATGTAACGGACCGGTTGGGTCAGTTCAAAGGCTGGGCACGCCCGCCACCAGTCAAAGCCGCTAGGGCTTTGGGTCGCCGACGGGAAGGGGGCTGTCAGTGTGCCTAACGATTGCCACTGTGAAGCATTGGGGGGTGTTGACCCAGTGACGCTTGACCAGTCAAGTCTGACGGAGACTGGAAAGCTAACCGGATTGTTGACGAGGTCTTCAAGGACGTCCGGGCAGACTATCCCAGGCGTGCGAACTGTCCCCAGGTCGAGCGTGATTGTCACTTCAGACTGGTCAGTCCAGGTGTTGGATTGCGGGTCGTCTGTGACGCCTACGTCCCATCCGGTCAGGACGCTGTTCAGGTACTGAGTCCAGCTCTTGGACCCGGTGTCAGCCACGGTCGTCTGGGTCTTCAGTACCAGGGGGTTTGGCCAAGCCGTTCGGCCCGTGGGCTCGAAAACGAGGCACTGGAAAGTGGCGCCGGCGAGTGCGGTTTGGAACTGAGCGCCGAGCTGAACTCGCCTGAATGTCTGGTAGTCCGGCGATGCACACGTGTCTGCAGCCGTCTGGGTCGTTGCGCTCTGCAGGTCATAGGAGTTGCTCGCAAAGTCGAAAGAGAGACGTGCTCGCTTTCCCTCACGCTGGGCCTGCGCCTGTACTAGCCTGATGTCGGCGGAAAGGACCGCCGTCGCATCTCGCAGGCGGATCGCATCTGCCGTGACGGAGTAGGTCGGAGCTGCCAGCGCTGCCATCAAGCCGATAATCCCACACACAAGAACCACTTCAAGAAGGGTGTACCCGCTTTGGTGCCTCCCGTAGGCGTAGTGTCCCAAGACCTACCCCCCTTGCTCGCAGTAGTCACTGTCCCATGTCGGCTTGGGGCGACACCAGATATGGTTGTAGTAGACGGTTACATTGGTAGGTGGAATGATGACCAGCCATCCGTACGATGTGCGGACGGGATTGCTTTCCCTGACCTTCCAGCGTACTGCCACCGGAACGATGTCGCGTGACTGAGCGGTGTTCCCGATCGTGATGAACTTGTTCGTTCGTTTGAGAACGTCTATGCAGTAGCTGGGACCTGTTGGGTCTGGGGAACCCTGTGCGGTTGGGACGCACGGTGAAAACCCCTGGGATGCAGGTGAAAGGGCCGGATCGGGCGCACTGGCGGCGAAGGTCGCACTATTGGCCGCTCGCCGGGCAGCATCCTGGAGGCCAGACCAGATAAGCGTTTGAGCTTGCGCAACGTCGGGTTCCAACCGTCCGGCCCGCAGTTCGGACTTTGCCTGGAGCGCCACCCCAGCGCCCATCATGGCGAGAACCAGGACAGCCCCCATGACCGTGACCAGGGCCATGCCGTCCTGCTTCGGCCACAATCTAGCGAATGTGCCACTTGCCCATGGCCTGTTCAACGTCGTTCCCTCCACCCGGCTGCACTTGCTGCCGATGTGCGTTTAGGACCACCGACACCGTCCGCTTCACACCGTTGACGGTTACATCAAAGTAGGACGGGTTGTCAGGTGCGGTATTGGGAATCAGGTTGTTCGCCAGAACCTGATGGGAATAGACCTTCCCCGGTGATTGGATATCACTCACTTCGCGGACTAGTTGGTCGCCATCCAAGGTGTATTGCACGAGGAGCGATCGAACCTGGCTCAGCCAGCCCGGCCAGCCGTCGGAGATCCAGCCGGGGTCCCAGCCGGTTTGGTCGAGCTTGGGCTGATAACCCGTGACCTGTAACTGGTCCGTCCCGGCAGGAACGCCATACCACTGACCGTAGGTGATGTCCTCGCCCAACTGCCCTAGTGCCATTCGCAGCTGCTCCGCTTGATCGCCCCAATCCAATGTCGACCGGGAGAACGCTTGGGCGGCGACGAGCACCCCGCCGGTCAAGACCAGGACCGAGGCGAGAATAAGCATCGCCAGCATGAGTTCAACCAGGGTGAAGCCTTGTTGGTGTGATCCACTTGGGTTGTGACTCAACGCCTCACCACCCCGGTTAGGGACGCCTCACCGCCACTGAGCGGTTGTACTCCCTTGCAGTTGGGACAGGACACCGCCACCGTTACCCACCAAGCGTTGGGGGTGTTGTGGTGACGCGTGTTGACTGACACAAAGTAGTCCCCGATCGGCACCGAGCGGTCGCTTGGACCAGTCGGGGAGTTCATTGCCTCGACTGAAGCCTCGGCGAAGTACTGGCGGGCAAGGCCAACCGCGTGGGTTCTCCGCTGGGCGGCTACGGCGGATTGCCGTCCGACGGAAATCGTCTGGAAGACCGCTGCCGCGGTCAAGGTCAACAGCAGGACCGCCACCAGAACCTCCACCAGGGTGAAACCCGACTGGTCTGCGAGGTGCCGGCCGCGCCTCATCAGCGCAACGGCCGTGGAGGCAATGACTAGTCCTGCAAGCATGGCCCACCCAGCGCCTGGTCCACCCACCAGCGATGCTACAGCGGTGGCCAGGCCAGACCCAACTTCAACAAGGACATACGTGCGATGGATACGCAAAGTGCAGTACCTGCACCGACCCCGGAGCCAGAGAAAGCTCAGGACAGGGACCAGGTCGAGGGCTCCCAGATGATGGCCACAACTGGGGCAGTGGGACCCCGGCCACACAATCGATCGCCGGAGCGGTACCCGATGGAGAATGACCGTGCAAAAGCTGCCGATCGCAAGGCCCAAGGGCATGAACCAGAGGCCGGCCACGAGCAGGGAAAGCCGTTGCCCTGAGCCGAACGCGTCAAGCATTGAACTTCCCCCTTCCCAGAGGTACCCGAGGCGAAATGTCCAGTGCAGCCCAAAGGGGGCCAGTACGCACCAGCCCCCTGAGGTCTGTTATGGTGTCTCAGCTAGTTGTTCACGATGTCCGCGTCCAGGGGCGTGATATACGTTGTGTCGGCCGCTGCGAACATGGCGCACCCGGCGGCCACGTCGGCGTTGAGGGGGCCTGTGGCCACGGAGGCGTCATAGCCCAGATCAGTGGTGCTGATGGTCACCGCACCGGAGACCCACCGCCCTGAACCCGTGCCGCATGCGACCTTGACAGAGCCGCTGTTGTTGCGCGGGTCGACGAAGAGGTAATACCCGCCAGTGTCGTTGGTGACCATGATGTAGCCCTTGCCATACCCGTTCTTGAACGTCGTGTTCGCCTTCACGTAACCGCCCATGAGCGCTGTCTTAACACTTGAGGCACCACCGGACGGGTAGGCGTTGTTGTCGAAGTAGTAGCGCTCCAGGGCGCTTGAGATCGTCTGCATGTCCGCTTGTCCGGGGGCCTTCTTGGACTTGTTGATGGCCTCAAAGAGCTTGGGCGCCGCAAAGGTCGCAAGCAGCGCGATAATGGCCACCACCACCAGGAGCTCGATCAGAGTGAAGCCCTCTTCCATGCGACGCAACTGGGTAACGCGGTTCAGCACTTCACGGTTCCTCCTTCTGTTCGAATGTGAGTTAGTTATTCCCAATTATAGGTTGATTTTGTTTCATGGTCAAGGTTTTTTCGCCAGGTTTTCCATTTGTTGGTCACTGGCATCACTCGATGGCGCTCCACAAGTTGAAGATGGGAAGCATCATGGAGGCTACGATGAAGCCCACGGTAAGAGCCAGCCCCACAATGATTGCGGGTTCAAGGCTGGATGAAAGGCGCTCAGCCGTTCGCTGGACATCTTCCTCATAGAAATCGGCGACTTTTCCAAGCATCTCTTCCAGCGTTCCGGTCTCTTCGCCAACACTGGTCATCTCCAGCACCATCGCAGGGAATACACCGGACCGGCGCAGTGGCACCACGAGGTTCTGCCCCTGCCTGACCTCCTCCAGGGCGTCGCGGACGGCGGAGGCGATGACCCGGTTCCCGACCGTGCGCTCAACGACGGCCAGCGCCTTCAGAATGGTAATCCCGCTCGACAGTAAACCGCCAAGTGTCCGCGAGAACCGGGCGATGGACTGTTTGCCCACCATGGGGCCAAAGATTGGGGTTTTCAAGATCACCCGATCCCAAGCCATGGCTCCCGACTCGTTGCGGAGCCAGTAGCGCAGACCCGCCGTACCGGCTACCACCGCAGCTCCGCCGATCAACCAGTATGACCGCACCCGGGTACTCAGGGCGATCAGGATCCGGGTGGGTAGCGGCAGTTCCGCGCCCATGTCTGCGTAAACCTGAATGAACCGGGGCACGACAAAAATCATCAGAAAGACTACAACCAGAATGGCCACACATGTGACGATCATGGGGTAGACCAGCGCTGATCGCACCTTCTGCCTGATGATCTCCTCCTTTTCGAGGTGCACTGCCAGGCGAGCCAGCACCTCATCCAGAATGCCGCCCACCTCACCGGCTGCGATCATCTGCACCATGATGGTCGGAAAAGCGGTGCCCTGTCGGGCGAAGGCCGTTGCCAAGCTCTCCCCTGACTCCACATCGACGGCAACCTGCGCGAGGGCCCGCCGCAGTCTCGGGTTGGCGGACTGGCGTGATAGCACCTTGAGCGCCGTCACGACAGGTAGTCCCGCGTTAATCATGGTGGCGAACTGCCGAGCGAACACAGCCAGTTCGGCGCCGCTGGTCTTCCTGGTGAAGAGCCCGCGGCGATCCTGGAGGACTACCTGGAGGTCCCGATCCTTCTCAACGCCCACCACAAGAAAGCCCTGATTGCGGAGACGACCGATCAGCTCGCGCTCGGACTCGGCATCTGCCCGGCCACGCACTAACCGCCCGCCAGAATCCCTGGCCCGATACACCCACGCCGGCATGTCGTCTCACCACCCCCTCGATGATTCAGCGGTCCTGAGACCGGTTGGCGGCTCCGAATGGTGTCTGCCCGTTCGACGTCTGAGCCGCAACGGTTTCCTCCTGTTGAAACGCTTGGTAGTCCTCCTGGCTGACCAACCCACGATCGAATAACTCCTTCACTGAAGCCTCCATAGTGCGCATCCCCAGCTTGCCTCCGGTCTGGATTGCCGAGAGGATTTGGTGGGTCTTTCCCTCCCGGATGAGGTTGCGGACCGCGGGGGTGACGATCAGGATTTCCAGCGCGGCGATTCGACCAGGGCGGTCCCGCCGGGGGAAGAGGCGCTGCGCGACGACACCCTGAAGGGTACTGCCCAACTGCACCTTGACCTGCTGCTGCTGTTCAGGCGGAAAGACGTCGATGATCCGGTCGATGGTGCAAGATGCGTCGTTCGTGTGGAGCGTAGCGAAGACGAGGTGCCCCGTCTCCGCGGCCTGCAAGCAGATGCGAATGGTCTCCAAATCACGCATCTCACCTAGGAGAATCACGTTGGGGTCCTGTCGCAGTGCGGATCGCAGGCCCCGTGTGAAGGAGTCTGTATCAGATCCGATTTCGCGTTGATTGACGACACTGCGCTTGTGGCGGTGAAGGAACTCAATGGGGTCCTCCAGGGTGATGATGTGGCGGTCGTATTTCTCGTTGATGAGGTCTACCAGGGCCGCTAGCGTTGTCGACTTGCCGCTGCCGGTGGGCCCGGTGACCACTACCAGTCCGTGGGGTTTGTCGCAGAAGTGGGCGAGGGTATCGGGCAGATTGAGCTCCTGGAGCGACATGATGTGGAACGGAATGGTACGGAGGGCGAGGGCAGGGGTGCCGCGTTGGCAATAGGCGTTGACCCGAAATCGCCCCAATCCATGGATGGCATAGGAGAAATCCGCCTCACCGCTTTCCCGATACTCGTCCTGCTTCCCGGGCGGGATCAGACGACCGCACAGTTCCTCCATCTCTGGTCCGGTGATCGGAAGTGCACCCCGTCGAATGATGCGGCCATGGATCCGGAAGATGGGTGGTTGAGCCTCGCAGAGGTGGATGTCCGAGGCGTCTTCCTGCATGGCTTCACGTAGCAGGTCGTCGATGTCAAGCACCCGGTGCCACCTCCCGCTATGTGTCGCCGAAGTCGGCGACCCGAAACACCTCTTCGGGCGTCGTTAAGCCCTCCAGCGCCTTTTCAAGGCCATTGGTGATCAATCGCTGCATACCGTCCGCGACAGCCTGCTCGCGGATACCAGCAGTAGTCGTGCGGCCTGTCACAAGTTCCTGGATCGCCGGGCTCACGCATAGGAACTCAAATGCCGCAAAGCGCCCCAGGTACCCGGTCCCACTACAACGGGGGCACCCCTTGGCATGGTAGAGTGTGATGCGCCCAGAAGGGTCCAGGCGGCACCCATAAGCGCGGAATGGCTCAGGGTCTGCGGCGAAGGGTTCGCGGCACTGCGGACAGAGCCGGCGCATGAGTCGCTGCGCCAAAACGCCCAGCACCGATGAGGCGATCAGGTAGGGCTCGATGCCCATGTCCATCAACCTTGTGAGCGCGCCTGCGGCGTCATTGGTATGTAAGGTCGAGAGCACCAGGTGGCCGGTCAGCGCAGACCGTACGGCAACGTCGGCAGTCTCGCTATCACGGATTTCACCGACCATGATGATGTTCGGGTCCTGGCGCAAAATGGCCCGTAGCCCATCAGCGAAGGTGAGCCCGGCCTTCGGGTTGACTTGGACGTGGTTGATACCGCCCAGTTGGTACTCAACCGGGTCCTCGATGGTTACGATGTTCTTCGCACTCGAGTTCACGTAAGCAAGCGTGGACATGAGGGTTGAAGTCTTGCCGCTGCCGGTCGGTCCGGTCACCAGGACCATGCCGTGCGGCCGTCGGGCGCAAGCGGTGTACCACTCGAAAACCTGGGGGCTGAACCCGATGTCCTGCAGTTTGGGGAGGGCCCGGGATCGATCAAAGAGCCGCAGTACGACCTTTTCCCCAAATACCGTTGGGAGGGTGCTGACCCGCAAGTCTACGTTGCGGCCCTTGTCCCGCAGCTCGATTCGCCCGTCTTGCGGGGCGCGGCGCTCGGCGATGTCCAATCCAGCCAGAACCTTCAGGCGTGCCACAACGGCACTGTGGTATGACATGGGCGGGCTTACGATTTCGCGCAGGAAGCCATCTATGCGAAAGCGAACCCGGAACTGCCCATCGGCTGGTTCAATATGAATATCGCTGGCCTGGTCGCTGAGGGCCCGATCCACGAGTTCGTTGACAAGTTGTACCACCGGGGCATCGTCCGGGTCGGGCGGCAACAGGCCTTCTGACGAAGGATCGGCCTCTGGACTCGGGTCTCGCTGCCTGAGCGCAGCCAGGCGCTCGTACTGAGCGATCGCCTTGCGGACCCCGCTGACTGTGCAGGCGACTGGTTGGACGTTTCGGCGTGTCAGGTGCCGAATCTCGTCAAGTGAGAACACATCGAGCGGATCGGCCATGGCAACAAACAACTGGCCGAATTCCTCGCGCAGCGGCAGGGCGTTGGTCTTGCGGGCAACCGAGGGCGGGATCAGCCGGGCATGGATCAGGTCGACCTGAAGGAGATGGTCAGGCACGAAGGGAATTCCCAGTTGTCCGGCGATGGCCCTGGCCACATCCGTTTCGGTCAAGTAGCCCAGCGCTACCAGCACCTCGCCTAACCGAAGGCTGGAGACCTTTTGCACCTCCAGCGCTTTAGCCAATTGGTCAGGGCGAATCAGGCCGGCCTGGATGAAGATGTCGCCCAGCGGCTTCTTGTCTGGGGCCACAGCCTCACCCCCAGTTAGGCGATCTCAGGGCGCATAGGAAGTATATTCCACAAACCCTGCTCATCTCCTGCTGTATCGGCCCAAAAATGATAAATATTGGAATTTGCGCCGCCAACCGGAGTTTGCGCAGAGCGAAATGAGTAGCAGCACGCATCGAACTGGAGGTGCCGAATTTGACAATCGCGTGGCTGATTTTTGTCGGTGAGGGTGTGGCTGCCTACCTCACCGTGGATTTCCTGTTTCGGCTGATGCCTGTAGAGTCCAACGCTCTGCGGCGCTATGTGCGCCGATTCGGCCTCATTCACGCTGGGGTTGCCGCACTGCTTGGGGTCGGAGGGGCCTGGGCACAGTGGTATGCTGCCGGCTATTCTGGTCTGGCGCTCGGTGCACTGAACCTGGCCCCCTGGTGGTTGCTGTGGCGGTTTGGCGTGCGTAAACAGTTCCCACTCCTGTATGAAGAACGGTCTCAGCACGAAAAGAAGCCCACCCCCTGAGTTGGAGGTGGGCTTCTACGTCTTCGTCCTAGTGGATCGCGAAGCTGCGGTGAAAGGCGAAATCCCCGTCATCGTTCTCATTTACCCGAAGCGTTAACCCATCCCAGAATAGTTCAGTCCGCCCTGTAGTGGACGATGTTGTCCAGCGCCCTGTCGCCTGCAAATAGTCGAATGCGTCGGCAGCAAGGCTCACGAGCGCCTCCTCATCGGAGTGCTTGGACGATGGTGCAAGGGTCAGAATGTCCCAGACTCGCTCAAACAACGGGAACTCCTGTGGCTCGCGATGCAGGCTGTCGTATAGGTGTCGAACGTCCACCGGTGCCGCCCCCTTTCGTCGTGCTGACAAAGGGTAGTATGCTCAGATTCGGAGTGGCAGCGCCCCGCCCAGGTGAATCCCTGCTGGGTCGACAATCAACTGCAGACCGTAGACTTCGACTCGTTTTTGGTGCACGGACCGTAACGCGGCGCCAAAGTCCGGATCGATGGCGTCGAATGGTCCGACAGCCTGTGCGTCGCCCCGCTGCACGATCAAACAGACAGCGGCCCGATAGCCCTGCTGAACGGCCGAAGCGAGTTCATGCAGGTGCCGAGTGCCCCGCTCTGTCGGAGCATCCGGGAACCTGGCCACCAGCGTACCGTCGGCCTCCCTGACAACAGAGGTCACGGATTTCACCTCGAGCAGGCATTGCGGGACCTCGGGGCCGGACAGGAGAAAGTCCAGCCGGCTGGCCCCGAACTTGTATTCAGGTCGCACAGTGTCGTACCCAGCGAATTGGTCCAGGGTTCCGCGGCGCAGGGCATCGCCCAGAACCTTGCCAGGCACCGACGTGTCCACCGAGACCCACGTATCACCGGTCTGGACCATGGCAAGGCGGCCTGCCGTGACACGGCCGGGCCCGCCCTTCCCTGTGATGAGGGTAGCCGCTCCCGGGACCAGAAGTTCGGTCATTCGCCCAGAGGAGGCAACGTGGACTAACTGGATCGTCCCATCGAGTAACCGGACGCGGGCGACAAAGCGGCTGGGGCGGTCCAGAAAGATGGCGTGACGATTTGTCACAGGGCCGTGACCCCTCGTCCGCCAGCCTGGGATACTTGGCGGGTCTGGTTCAGGCGATCGGCCAGCAGTCCGGCTTCGGACCTCACCGTGATTGTCGCTTCTTGCCCTCGCACGATAGCTGCGTCGAGCTCCATTATGGCCTGGCTGAACCAGTCGGCCTCGGCCAACTGCTTCATGGTAGCGTTGTTCTGGTGCGCCAACTGAGCAACCGCCTCCACAGACTGGAGCAGTTCGCCCATTCGCAGCGTGGTCGCTTCGGCACTCAGCCCAAAGTCCTCTACGGTGGCATCCAGGGCACCGGTTGATTCCAGGATCTGCGTGACTGCCCCGTGGGCGCCGTCTACGAGACGCGTTCCGCTCTCGACGCGAGCCTGGCCGGCGCTCATGGCCTCCGTGGCGGCAGCAGTCCCGGCCTGGATGGCACCTACCAACTCTTCGATCTGGCGCGTCGCTGCCCGCGAGCGGTCGGCAAGCTTGCGCACCTCGTCGGCGACGACCGCAAATCCACGTCCCGCGGCGCCGGCCCGCGAGGCCTCAATGGCCGCGTTGAGAGAGAGCATGTTAGTCTGATCGGCAATGGTCCTGATCACTCGCACAATCTCCCCAATTTGAGAAGTGTGCTGATTGAGGTCGCGAAGGGTACCAGCTGATGCGTCCACGGCCTGTCGGATGGCCGCCATCCCCCGGGCAACGCCGGACAAACCCTCCTGGACGTGATTGGCGGCCTCCCGCCGGTGGGCGGCCCCCTGCCTGGTCAGGTTGACCTTCGCGGTCATCTGCTGGGCAGCTTCTACCACCTTATGAGCCAGCGAACCAGTGCGATCCAGGTCCGTGAGTTGATTCCCGGTCGCCGAGTGCAGATTCGTCAGGAGGCCGTTGACGCGTGCCGTTAGCTTCCTGAGCCCCCTGACCTCCGCCAGCTCGGCGTTGGACATTTGCTGGACATGCTGAGCGTATTCGGCGAGGTGATTGGCCGCGACCAGCCAATCGGCAGGGACCGCGGGATCAGTAGTTGCCTCTGCTGCGATGAGGGGCTCAACCGTCTCCCGTGTGGGCGCCACCGAGGATCCCTGGGTGGCAAGTGCCTTCTGATGGGCCAAGTGCACCCACCAGGCTCCGGCCACCCCGGCCAAGAAACCGCCAATCTGAACCCCCAGTCCGATCGCCGGTCGCCCGATACGTGTACCAATCAATACCAGGGCAGCTGCCAGAACGGTGCTCAACCATGTCCGCCAAAATATGGTCTATCCCCCCAAACGTACTTTATAGACAGAACTGTTTGCCAACAAAAACTTTCGCCACCCCCGCGGCAGTTCCTGCCATTCAGAAGGAAAGGCCATTATGATTCCCTTCATCATCCACGGCTGGCAGGGCGTCGGGAGTCAGCCCCAGCTATGCCGCCCTGTGCTACAATAGGTCCATAGTCCGTCTGGAAAGGTGATGTCCGTGGCGACCGTCAAACTCTTTCACGCAGACCCCTATCAATCGGAGTTCAACGCCCACGTCGTCTCCTGCGTGCCGTCCGGCACGGGTTGGGACGTCGTTTTGGATCAGACGCTCTTTTACGCCGACTCTGGGGGGCAGCCCAGCGATTCCGGCTCGCTCGCTCAGAGGCGGGTGCTGGCCGTTCGAGAGGACGAGGCGGGCGTGATTGTCCACACCGTGGATGGTCCTTTGGATGGCGAGATCTCTGGCGCGGTCGACCGGGTGCGGCGCCTTGATCATATGTGGCAGCATACCGGACAGCATTTGCTCTCCGGCGTTTTTGCGCATCTCCTGAATGCAGAGACAGTCTCCTGGCACCTTGGCACCGAAAGCTGCACCATTGACCTCGCCATCGAGGCTTTGTCGATGGAGCAGGTGGAGCAAATTGAGTTGGAGTGCAACCGCGTGATTCGCGCCTGCCTGCCCGTGGTCACCCACCTGGTCGATGAGACCGGACTGGCGGCGTTGCCGGTGCGCAAGCCGCCCGCCGTTACTGATAACATCCGGGTGGTCGAGATCCTTGGATACGACTGGTCGGCCTGCGCCGGCACGCACGTTCGGAACACGGGCGAACTGGGCCTGCTCAAGGTCAAGGCCTGGGAGCGGAACAAGCGCTTCACACGGGTGGAGTTCCTGGTCGGAAACCGTGCCATCGGCGATTACATCGCACTCGACCGCCTGACCCGCGACCTCTGCCGGTCGCTTTCCATTGCCGTCCTCGAACTCCCCCGCTACGTGGAACGGTCCCAGGAGGAAGGTTCTGCGCTCCGCAAGCAGGTCAAGTTTCTGCAAGAGCGGATTCTCGAAGCCGAAGCCCTGGAACTGATCGCCAACGGTCGCAAGGTGGCCGGAGCGACCATCGTGCGGCTCGTGCTGGGCGGCCGGCCTCTTGAGGATGTCAAACTGCTGGCCGCCAAGGTGGCCTCCCATAATGGCACTGTGGCGGTCTTTGGGACCAAGGGAGCGATTCCGCAAGTCATCCTGTACCGGTCCGTGGACTTGCGGATTGATGTCGGCGGTATTCTGCGGCAGGTTCTTCCGCTGATCGATGGCCGGGGTGGCGGTTCACCGGTCCAGGCCCAGGGTGGCGGCAGTCGTCCGGAGGCCTTGGAGGCGGCACTCGATCAGGCGATCCAGAAGGTTAGCGAGGCGCTCCATCAATAGGAAACAGGCCCCGACCGGCGATGCCGATCGGGGCCTGATGGTCACCGGCACCCCTTAGTGCCCCGGGCTTTTAGCCAGTTTGGGTGGCGGAGCTCCGCCCCCGCTTCGTTTGAAGACCACCCGAAGCAGAATAGGCGTGATGAGCGTCGTGGCGAGAGTCATAATCACCATCACTGAGAAGATGTCATTGTTGATGACCCCGGCGACCAGCCCGATATTGGAGACGATCAGGGCTACCTCGCCACGAGAGATCATTCCCACGCCGACCCTCATCGATTCGTTGGTGTCGAAACCCACCAGTCGAACGCCGATGCCCGAGCCAATTACCTTCGTGAAAATCGCCGCCAGGACGATCCAAAGGGCAAGCCAGGGGTTGGCCGAGAGGGCCTTAACCGCATCGGCCTCAAGGCCGATGCTAACGAAGAAGATCGGAACGAAAAAGCCATAAGCTGTAACGGAGATTCGCTCCACGACTTTATGCACGATATCATGTTCCTGCGCAATGAGCACACCCACGATGTACGCACCCGAGATGGCAGCGACCTTCCCAAATGCTTCGGCAAAGAAGGCAAACATGAGTGCGAGCACGATCGCCATGGCGAAGCCGGTCTCAGTCCCCTCCCACTTCGCCGCCATGCGGATCAGCCACGGCACCACTTTGCGCCCAAAACCGACGAACACGACGAAGTACGTCACCATCTTCACGACGACCCACCAGACCGGATCAGCGGCATTTCCGCCTGTGGCCGCGTGCATCGCTATGACAACCGAGAGTAGGATGATTCCCATGACATCGTCGATGACGGCAGCCCCCAGGATGGTCAAGCCCGCCTTGGACTTGAGCTTCCCCAGTTCCATGAGGGTCTGGGCGGAGATCGATACGCTGGTGGCGGTGAGAATGGTGCCGATGAAAATACTTGGAAACCAGTCGTATCCGCCAACGTATCGGGAGATGAACGTGCCCGCGATGAACGGGAGAACCACACCACCGGTCGCCCCGGTAAATGACGCAAGCCCGACCTTTTTCATCTCAAAAATGTCCGTCTCAAGACCAGCCAGGAACATCAAGAAGATGACGCCCAGCTCGGCCAAGTACTTGATCAGGTTGCCCAGCAGCTCGGTCTGGGTAAAGGGTGCCCAATGGAGAAGGCTCAGTGCAGTGGGCCCGAGGATGAGGCCGACCGTAAGCTCGCCCAACACCGCTGGTTGACCGATGAGCTTCGATAGCGCACCGGCTCCCTTGGATGCAACGATAATGATCGACAGGATAAGAAGCGTCTGAAGCAGTGGCGACAGCGGCAAGTCCAGCAACGAGAGGTGCAACGCAGTCACTCCCTATTGAGCTTACACATACCGCAATTATATTCTGGCCCGATAAAGTGCCGCAAGCACAAGCCGGAGGCGCAAAGCCTCCGGCCCTTTACCTGGAGACTATTTGAGGAGTGCGGCAGCCGACTCGGTGATGCCGATAAAGGGGCTGGCGAGCACGGCCACCAGAACAACGCCGAGAGCGGAGATGGCGACAGCCGCCAACGTGGATCCGCTGATGGGGAGGGCTGGCTTCTCCGACTTCTCCAGGAACATGGCCTTGATCACGCCATAGTAGTACCCGACCGAGATGACGGAGTTGACCGCCATGACGATCGCCAGCCAGAGATAGTCGCCGGACACAGCCGCCCTGAAGAGGAAGAACTTCCCCATGAAGCCGACTGTCGGCGGAATGCCGATCAAAGAGATGAAGAACAGAAGCAGCGCCCAGGCGTACACCGGGTTCCGTTGGGCCAACCCCTTGAAGTCGTCCACCGTGACCCAGCCGCCCTCGCTGTCCATGTGGGTCAAGACGGCGAAGATGCCGAGGTTGGTGAGAGCGTAGCCAAGCACATAGTAGAGCACGGCCGAAGTTCCAGCGCCGGAGCCGATCTTCCCTGCTGCGACGACGCCCACCAGGATGTAGCCGGCCTGCGCGATCGACGAGTACGCCATCATGCGCTTGATGTTGGTTTGGACAAGCGCCGTTAGATTCCCGACAAACATCGAGGCCACGGATAGCACGGCCCACATCAGCATCCAGCGGTCAGAGAATGGAGCTGTCCCGATGCCCACCAGGAAGATCCGCAGGATGGCACCGAAGGCCGCCCCCTTGGGGCCTACCGAGAAGAAAGCCGTCACAGGGGTCGGGGCGCCTTCGTAGGCGTCAGGCGCCCACAGGTGCATCGGCACGGCCGCGACCTTGAAGGAGAACCCGCCGACCACGAAGATCACGCCAGTCACCAGCATTGGGATGAACGTGGCGCTGCGAGCGGCGTAGTCCGCGAGCCCCTGCCCGATTGTCGGGAGGTACGTCGTGCCGGTCACGCCATAGATCAACGAAACGCCAAACAGCAGGATAGCCGAAGCCAGTGCGCCGTTCAGAAAATACTTAAGGGCTGCTTCATTGGACTTGGGGTCCTTGCGAAGGAGCCCGGCCAGCACATAGGAGCAGATCGAGGAGAGCTCCAACCCGACGTAGATGGTGATCAGGTCACGGGAACTGACCATGAACATCATCCCGAGGGTAGCGGCAAAGATCACCTCGTAGAATTCCAGGTACATGCCGTGCAGGAACTTCTCCACGTAGTCCATCGACAGGAGGATCATCAGGGCAACGATGCCCAGTAACACCGCCTGCATGAAGAAGGAGAAGCTGTCGGCGATAATCATCTTGCCGAAGAACTCCAGGGGGACGCCGCTATCTAGAGACTTTCGGATGACGTCGTCGGTGGCGACGAACCAGACGCTGGCCATCGCCAAGAGAACGCCCACGAAAGCAATCCAGACCAGCATACGCTTCTCTGTCATGAAGAGGTCAGCCACCATGACGAGAAGCATAAAGCCCACAAGGACTAGTGCGGGCATGAGGACGAGGTAATTCGGGTTCACCACCTGGGCCCAGTTGATGCCCGGCACACTATTTCCCCCCCACCACGGCGAGGAGGTTCGAAAGCGCCGCGACGGATTCGTTCAAGATGTTGAAGATCGGGGCAGGCCAGACACCGAAGACGACGATCAGAACGGCGAGCGGTGCAAAGATGAGCTTTTCCTTCCAGTTCACATCGGACAGGCCGGCAAATTCCTTCTTGCCCTCGCCCAGCAGCACGTTACGAATGGTAATCAGGTGCCAGGCCGCCGTGATGACCAGGCCACTGCCGGCGAGCAGCAGCCAGAGGCCGAAGGCCGGGTATGCGCCGGTCAGGGCGAAGAACTCGCCGATGAAACCGGCCAGACCGGGAAGGCCCAGGTTGGCGAAGGCGATGAAGGCGGTCATGAAGCTGATCACGGGTACGGTGACGAACATCCCGCCCAGCTTGGTAAGGTCCCGGGTGTGGGTCCGCTCATAGAACATACCCACGGCGAAGAAGAAGAGGGGCGAGATCAGGCCGTGGGAGATGGTGACGAAGTATCCGCCAGCCAGGGCCACAGCCGCCATCTTGGGGTCCGTCATCGCGCTGGCTGCTGCCAGGGCGATCACGAAGAAGCCCATGTGGTTGACCGACGAGTACGCGACTTGCTTTTTGAAGTCCTTCTGCGCCATCGCTGCGGCAGCAGCATAGACGACTGCGATTACACCGAGTGCGAACAGGAACCAGGCGTACTGCCTGGCAACCTGCGGCAGCAGCGGATGGCTGATACGGACCATGGCGTAGGAGCCCAGCTTCAGCAAAATGCCGGCCAGCAGCATCGAGATGGGCGTGGGCGCCTCCACGTGGGCATCCGGTAACCAGGTGTGGAACGGGAACATGGGCACCTTGACGGCGAAGCCGACGAGCAAGGCAAAGAAAGCGAACGTGGTGAAGGCGTCGACCGGTAAGTGTGCAGTCTTCGCTGCCATGAGCAGGATGTTGAAGTCGCCCACACCGGTCTTGATGTAGAGGAAGATGGCGCCGACCAACATGATGACCGAGCCGATCAAGGTGTAGAGGAAGAACTTGATGGCTGCGTACTCACGCCGCGGGCCGCCCCAGATGCCGATCAGGAAGTACATCGGCAGCAGAACGATCTCCCAGAACACGTAAAAGAGCATAAAGTCCAGGGAGACGAAGACGCCGTTGGTGCCTGTTTCCAGAATGAGGAGCAGGACCAGATAGTCCTTCACCCGGACGTTGATATACTTGTACGAGGCCAGGACGGCCAGCGGGAAGAGGAGCGCGGAGAGTGCGATCATGGTGATGCCGAAGCCGTCCACACCGATGGTGTAGTTGACGCCGATCTCCTTGATCCAAGGGAGATGCTCGACGAACCGCATCCCAACGAACCGAGGGTCGGTGCTGGCGGCGGTGGTCGCCCAGGCGGCCAGTGGGAAGAGCGATAGGATCAGGGGAATCAACGTGCCGATTGCGGCGAGCCAGAACATGAGCTTCTCCTGGGTCTTGTTCATGAAAAGCATGACCAGGGCGAAGACCAGGGGTACGAATACAATCAAAGACAGATAATGATTCGAAAGCATCCCCGGTGAGCCTCCTATCTTATCACCTGAAATAGGAGCACACTGGCTACGATCACTACCACGAAGGTCAGCATGTACTGCTGGACGTAGCCGGTGGAAAGACGGCGGAAAGCGGATGCAAAGGCACGGGCGATGTCGGCCCACATCGTGACCAGCGTGTCGATGATGTTGGCATCGATCCAGCCGGAGACAGCGGCGAACCCGTTGCCGAAGGTCCCAACAAGGTTGACCAGCCCGTCGACCACTGCGCCGTCAAACCAGGCAATCGCCCTGGAGGCCGCAAGGGTGCCGTTGATGGCGGTCCACTCGTAGAACTCGTCAACGTAGTACTTGTTCCGAACAAGGTTGTAGACCGGCTTGAACGATTCGATCCAACGAGCCCGGGTGGCTGGCTTGACCTTTGCGTATAGCAGGTAGCCGACGAAGATACCGACCAGGCCGGCCGTGGTTGCCATCGCAGTAACCGTTGCCGCCGTCCCATAGGATGTTTCCATCTCGATCCCAGGTAGGTGCAGGAACTTCTGCAGAACCACCAGGGACTCTAAACCGAACCAGTGGGCGGGCAGGGCAGCCCAGAGCCAACCGGAGAGCGCTGCTGGGATCGCCAGGATCACCAGCGGCGTGGTCATGGTCCAGGGGGACTCATGAGCGTGGTCGTAGAGGTGTTGGTCGCGGGGCTCGCCGAAGAAGGCCAGCCAAGTCGCCCGGGTCATGTAGTAGGCGGTCAGGAAGGCTGTCGCCAGCGCCATGATGAAGGACAGCTTGGCGATCAGGCCGAGGCCGTGCAGAGCGGTGGGTTCCCAAGTCCAGGCGGCCAGCAGGAGCTCATCCTTGGAGAAGAAGCCGCTGAAGCCAGGGAAGCCCGCCAGGGCCAGGTACCCGATGATCCACGTCCAGAATGTGATCGGGATCTTCTTGCGCAGACCGCCCATCTTGTGGAGCAACTGGTTATGGTGATGCGCGTGGATCACCGAGCCAGCCGCCAGGAAAAGGAGGGCCTTGAAGAAGGCGTGCGTCATGAGGTGGAAGTTGCCGGCCGCCCATCCGCCCAGGCCGATGGCCATGATCATGTAGCCCAGCTGGGAGATGGTCGAGTAGGCCAGCACTTCCTTGATGTCGTGCCGCAGCGTCGCAATCGAGGCGGCGAACAGCGACGTAAAGGCGCCGATGAATGCGACGACGATCAGGACCCATTGCGGCGCGTTCCCGTAGATCATAAAGGCACGACCGACCAGGTAGACGCCGGCGGCGACCATCGTGGCCGCATGGATGAGGGCAGAACCAGGGGTGGGACCTGCCATGGCGTCAGGCAGCCAGGTGTGCAGCGGGAACTGCGCCGACTTGCCCATGGCGCCCGTGAAGATCAGCAAGGCGCTGACCCCAACCAGGGCGGCGTTCGTGGGCGTCTTCATGACTTCGGGCAGGGCCGTCGCCAGCCCCTCCCACGTGATATTCTTGGTCAGCATGAACATCAGCCAGATGCCGACCATCATGCCGACGTCGCCGACACGGGTGGTCAGGAAGGCCTTGATGCTCCCCATCTTGGGCCAGTCCTTCTCATACCAGTGACCGATCAGGAGGTACGAGCAGAGGCCCATGATCTCCCACGAGATCAGCAGCAGGAAGAGGTTGTCGGCCAACACCAGGCCGAGCATACCCGTGGTGAAGAGGTTGATTGCGGCGTAGAACCGGGTGAACCGGACGTCACCCTGCATGTACCCGGCTGAGTACAACTGCACGCAGAAAGAGACGAGTGTCACAACGACCAGCATGATCGCTGTAAGGTTGTCGACCATAAGTCCAAGGTCAAGCTTGATTGCGCCAAACGAGACCCAATCGGTCCAGACGATATGCCACGCCGGCGCCGTGAAGAACTTGACACCTTCACCTTGGGCTTCGTGGCCACCGCCGCTGATCACCGCTGCCAGGACCCCAATAGACCAGATGAGGGCGACCAGCATGCCGCCGGCCCCCACCCACCACGCCTTCTCCCGGAGCTGCCGGGCGAACATGGCGATCAGGCCGGAGATGGTCAGGGGGAGCGCAGCGATGAACCAGGCGTTGTGCAGGAAAAATTCCACGCTGTCTACCCCCTAACCCTTTAGTAGGTTGACCTTGTCGACGTCCACGACGTCCCGGTTGCGGACCACGCTCAGGATGATCGCAAGTCCCACAGAAGCTTCGGCGGCGGCCACCGTCATGATGAACAGGGTGATGATCGGAGCGCGGGCGGCCGTTTCCGGATCGGTCTGCCAGTAGTAACGGCTGAACGTGATCAGGTTGAGGTTGACGCCGTTGAGCATGATCTCAATAAACATCAGGATGCGAACGGCGTTGGTCCGGGTCAGTGCACCCCATAGCCCCATTCCGAACAGCAGAGCGCCCAGTCCAAGCGGCAGGTAAATCGGCAGTGTCATCCCTGCTCGACCTCCTTCGCCGTCAGGATAATCGCGCCCACCATGGCGATCAGGAGCAGGACCGAGGCGATCTCAAAGGGCACCGCATACGTGGTGAAGAGCGACGTACCAATCGCCTGGACATTCGCCAGCGACTGGGGCGGGCGCTCCGCAGGCAGCCTCGCCGCGTAATAGATGTAGGACATGAAGGCTGCAAAGACTGCGCCGACCACAAAGACCAGGGGGTCCGACTTCGTCCAGCTGCGCACCTTCGCGTTCCGCTCGGCCTTGATGTCCTTAAGGCCAGAGAGCATGATCGCAAAGATGACCATCGTCGTAATTGCGCCAGCGTAGATCAGGATCTGAATCGCCGCCACAAACTCGGCCTGCATGAGCAGGAAGATGCCGGCGACTGCTGTGAAGGATAGCGCCATGAACAGAGCGGCGTGTGTGATCAGGCGGGATACGACCATCCGGTATGTGGATACCAGCGTGACGACCGCGAGAATCGCAAAGAGAATGAAGTCGCCGCTCCAGAGGAGGTTGAGTGACACGTCTACTTGGCCTCCTCCCCATCTTTAGTACCGGTCTCGGTGCTGGTCGCCTGGTCAGGACGGGTCTCAGTCACTTCTTTGGGGGTTGTTTCCGAGGCCTTGGCCGTGGCGGGCTTCGCTGGGCCCGCTTGGGCCGAAACGGTTGCCGGGGTGGCGTCCACCGGAGCGGTCTGGGTGGGGGTTTTCTGCGTAACTACGGGAGCAGCCGGGGCCTTGGCTTCGCTCGGTGCCGTCTGAGCAGGGGCCTCCGCCGCCTTCTGAAAGCGGGGCTTCAGTTCAGGGGTATAGCCCTTGGCCTGAGGCGGCCGGCCGAGAAAGCCATTCGCATCCTGGATGTCCTCTTCGGTGGCACCGGTCAATTCGTGGAAGACCCAGGGCGGTGTTGCACTCTTCTTGGCCTTGGGTCCCGGAAATTCCGCCGAGGAGTACTTCAGGCCCAAGCGGAGCAGGTCTTCGAACTCATAGATCATGTTCTCCGGTTCGACCTTGCCGAGCTCATAGTCGTAGCCCATCACCAGCGAGTCGAATGGGCAGGCCTCGATACAGTAGTTGCAGAGCATGCAGCGGGACATATCGATGGCGTAGCGGTCTGCGACCTTCTTCTTGGTAACGGGATCCTGGTGCCACTCGAGGGTGATCACGTTGACCGGGCAGGCCTCCACGCACATGGCGCAGGACGTGCACTTGTACTCACCGGTCAGCAGGTCGGTCTTCTGGAGCGGAATCCCACGGAACCAGGCCGGGATCTTGTCGTGCACGTCCGGATAGAAGACGGTGATGGAGGGGCGGAAGACCATCTCCCGGAATGTGATGTTCAGGCCTGTCACGATCGACTTGCCTGCACGCCACGCTTCACCCATGAAATCGGTT
>DAHVXO010000259.1 GCA_027356675.1 Symbiobacteriaceae bacterium
AGTCGGAAAGCCCGCAGGCCCCGGCCTTCAAGGACACGCTGGTCATCGGCAGCCAGTACGGCGACCCGCAGGGCTCCTGGGACCCGATCGACACCTTCCTGCTCGCCTGGGGCGAAGTCGCCAGCAACATCTATAACGGCCTCACCTACCGCGGCCCCGACCTGAAGCTGGTCCCCGGCCTCGCCACCGATTGGAAGTGGGTGGATGACAAGACCCTGGAGTTCAAGCTTCGGACGGGCGTTAAGTTCCACAACGGCGAACCCTTCAATGCCGACGCCGTCGTCTTCACCTTCGACCGGCTCCTGGGGCCGGATGGTGTGAAGAGCCCGCAGCGCTCGAACTACACCTCCATCGCCAAAGTCGTCAAGGTCGATGATAACACCGTGCGGTTCCAGATGAAGGAGACCGACCCGGTCATCCTGACCAAGCTGGCCGGCTACGGCGCCATGATCGTGCCGCCGGGATATCTCAAGGAGAAGGGCGACGCGACCTTCGACACGGCGCCTGTGGGCACTGGCCCTTACAAGGTCACCTCTTACCAGAAAGACCAGCAGGTCGTCCTGGAAGCCAACCCGGATTATTGGGGTGAGAAGCCGAAGACCAAGCGGGTCATCATCCGGTTCATCGCAGAGGACGCCACCCGCGTGGCTGAGTTCCAGTCTGGCGCCATCGATATCATGCAGACCGTACCCGTAGCCCAGGTCAAAACCATGCAGGCAGACAAGAGCGTCAAGGTGTTGTCGGTCGGCGGACCGACCGCCAGCGCACTCCGGTTCGACCTGAGCAAGCCGCCCATGGACAAGCTGGAAGTCCGGCAGGCCATAGGCTATGCCATTGACACCAAGACCATCATCGACACGATTCTTGGTGGCAATGGCAGGCAGATCAGTTCCTTCCAGGGTGACGTCTCCTTCGGCAACAATCCGGAACTCAAACCGATTGAGTTTGCACCGGACAAGGCGAAGGCCCTGATCGAGAAGGCCGGGGTCAAGGGTGCCAAGCTCGATCTCTTCTTCAGTTCCAAGGCGATCGTCCAGAAGGAGATCGCACAGGCCATCGCTTCGTACCTGAAGGATGTGGGTCTCGAGGTTGTTCTCAATCCCGTCGATCCGCAGCAGCTCTCTGGCTCGTTGATCACCGAGAGCAAGGCCGGCCACATGCACCTCTTCGGCTGGGGCGGTTGGACCCTGGACTATGACAATACCGCCTACCTGCTGTACTCCAAGGGCCAGAAGTGGGATCCCTCCTTTGACGACGCCAAGGTTAATGAACTGCTGACCAAGGAGCGGTCCACCAAGGATCAGGCCGTGCGCGCCGCTGCCTTCAAGGAGCTGACGGTCCGGCTGCGGGAGACCATGCCCGATGTGCCCCTCTATCAGGCCGTTGCGGTCTGGGCCACCAGCGCCAAGGTCGAGGGCTTCGTGGCGCCGCCGGACGACCGCCTGAATCTGATCCCAATCACCGTGAAGAAGTAGTCACACAGGGAGACGGGCCGGGACTCACTCCCGGCCCGTTTGTCATCACCAACCACCCCATCTGGGAGGGACAGCATGGTCCCCTATATTATCCGGCGCATCTTCCACGGCCTGATCGTGATGCTCGCGATCTCCCTCGTAGTCTTCCTTGCCCTGCGCCTGACCGGCGACCCGGTGATGGCGATCATGGGCCAGGGGAATCCAACCAAGGAGGCCGTGGACGTCATGCGCCACGCAATGGGGCTCGACCAACCGCTCTGGCGCCAGCTGGTCAGGTTCCTGTCGGACCTGGCAACCGGCAACCTCGGGGACTCCTTCCGCAACCGGCAGCCGGTCATGCCACAGCTGCTTGAGCGGATGCCAGCCACGATGACCCTGGCGGCCGCCGGTCTGATCGTCTCGCTGGCAGTGGCTGTCCCGATCGGCATTCAGTCCGCCGTTCGGCGAGGAGGGGCGCTTGACCTTATGGCCCGCGTCTTCGCCTTGATCGGCATCTCGTTCCCCAACTTCTGGCTAGGAATTATGCTCATGCTGATTTTCGCGGTCAAGCTCCGCTGGCTGCCCGCCTCGGGGTATCAGGGCTTCAAGTATCTGATCTTGCCCGGGATTACCCTTGGGCTCATTCTCTCGAGCATCATCACCCGCTTGATTCGCTCCACCATGCTCGACGTGCTGCGGACCCAGTATATCCAGACCGCCCGAGCGAAGGGGCTCAGTGAGAAGGTGGTCATCTTCCGGCACGCCTTCCGCAACGCCCTGATCCCGACCGTCACATTCGTGGGGTTGCAGCTGGGGTCGCTCCTGGGCGGCACGGTCATCCTCGAGCAGGTCTTCTCCTGGCCCGGGGTCGGGCGACTGGCACTGGATGGCATCAGCAACCGCGACTTTCCGATGGTCCAGGGCGCCGTGCTCATGCTTGCCTTCATCATGATTTTCGTCAACCTGCTGGTTGATCTGAGCTACGGCTTTCTCGACCCGCGCATCAAGGTGGGGGGGAAGGCGTAATGGCGAAGCGACGCATCTCCCTGAAACGTCTGGTGACCAACCCGGCGGCGCTGATCGGCACCCTGTTGGTGCTGATCGCCGTGGCCACGGCCATCTTCGCTCCTGTGATGACCCCACACGACCCGGTCAAGGCGCAACTCAAGTACCGCCTCGATCCGCCATCCTGGGATCCCACCTCGAAGGCGAAATTCATCCTGGGTGCCGATGCGGTGGGGCGCGATGTTATGACCCGCATCATCTATGGGTCACGGATCTCGCTGACCATCGGACTGACGGCCACGGTGATCTCCCTGGTCGTCGGGGTGTTCCTCGGCCTGTGCTCTGGCTACTTCGGCGGGTGGATCGACAGCCTGATCATGCGCATCGCCGACGTCCAATTAGCGTTCCCGTTCATCTTACTGGCCCTGCTGATCATGGTGATCTTCGGCGGGGGCTTGGCCAAGCTGGTGCTGGTGCTCGGGCTCACGGGCTGGGTCTCCTACGCCCGGTTGGTTCGCAGCCAGGTGCTCACAGTGCGGGAGTTGGATTACGTGACCGCCGCCCGGTCGCTGGGGGCGCGCGACAGGGGGATCATCTTCCGGCACGTGCTGCCGAACGTGATCTCTTCGGTGATCGTGCTCTCCACGCTGCAGGTGGCGACGAACATTCTGCTGGAGGCCGGCCTCACCTTCCTCGGCCTGGGCGTCGATCCATCGATTCCGTCCTGGGGCGGCATGTTGGCAGACGGCCGTACCTACGTCACCAATGCCTGGTGGGTGGCCACCTTCCCGGGCTTTGCGATCATGTTCACCGTGCTGGGTGTGAACCTGCTGGGCGACTGGCTGCGTGATGAGCTCGACCCGCAACTGCGTCTGTAGCGCGATAAAAGCTAGACCAGTGCGTCCAGGGCTCCCATCTGCTCCGGCGTGAGGCGCAGTTCAGTCGCAGCCACCGCGTCGGCAATCTGGCCGGGGCGGGAGGCACCGACGATGGCCGTCGTGACGGCCGGATTGGCCAGGACCCAGGCGATCGCCACCTGGACCATGGGCAGGCCCCACTCCTGGCAGAGGGCCCGGAAACGCTCCACCAACTGGAAGTTGCGCTCGTTCATCAGGAGCTGGAGCCTCGCCTCGCCGGCGGCACCGCGGGTGCCTTCGGGGGCCGGACCGCCCAGCCGGTACTTCCCAGCCAGCAGGCCCCGGGCGATGGGGCTGAAGACCATCATGCCTACACCCTCAGACCGACAGAAGGGCGCCAACTCCGCCTCCACGTCCCGCACCAGCAGGTTGTACTGCGGCTGGACCGAGATGAACCGGGCCAGACCCCACCGCTCGCTGATGCCGTTGGCCTTGGCGATCTGCCAGGCGGCGAAATTCGAGCAGCCGATGTAGCGGACCTTGCCCTGCCGCACCAGGTCATCAAGCGCCCGCATGGTCTCCTCCAGCGGCGTGCCCTCATCGAAGCGGTGGCACTGGTACAGGTCGATATAGTCCGTGCGCAGGCGGCGCAGCGAGGCCTCCACCTGCTCCATGATGTGCCGGCGGGAGAGGCCCTGGCCATTCGGTCCCGGGTCCATCTGGCCCCGAACCTTGGTGGCGAGGATGATGCTTTGGCGGCGGGGCCCTAGCAGGTTGCCCAGGACGGTCTCCGACTCACCGCGCTGCTCGAGGCTGCCGGTATCCATTCCGCGGCCATACATGTTCGCCGTGTCGAAGAAGTTGATCCCGGCGTCCAATGCGGCATCAATGACTTGAGCGGACATCGCCTCATCGATCCAGCGCTGAAAGGCCATCGTGCCCAGGCAGATGCTGGTCACTTGTAGCCCGCTGTTCCCCAGGCTGCGATATTGCATGCGTCTGCACCTCACAAAGGCGTTGCGTTGGTTAACCTATTCCGTGAACGCTCGGGAAACACCTTCCCACGGCTAGCCGCCGGCGTCACCGTTGGCACCCAGCGGTTTGGGCAGCAGGCAGAGGCGCTCGTCACAATTCGGTCATAGGATCAGCAAACCTTACAGATACGAAGGAGTTTCCCGTCAAGGGGGATAATTTGAGAAGACGCTCACGAAAGGGGACGTGGATGAATGGCATCTCGTGCCGATAAGATTGCGCCCGCGAATGGAATCGAGGGATTCCTTCCGATCGACAGGCCCCCGTTTTGGACCACTTTCCTCTCGGGTTGGCAGATTCTGATCGCCGTCTTCCCTGCTACCGTGCTCGTGGCCATTTTGACAAAGTTTGATGTCGGCACCACGCTGCTGACCAGCGGCATTTCGACCATCATCGCTGTGCTGGTCTCCAAGAACCGGATTCCGTTCTACTACGGATCCAGCTTCTCATACATCGCTGCTGTGGCGACGGTGGTTGCCAAGTTCGGCGGCGGAGCGGATGGCGTGCGCATCGCCCAGGGTGGCATTGTCGCCTCTGGCATCCTGCAGATTGTAGTTGGTCTCGTCATTATGGCAGTAGGCAAAAAAGTCATCGATACCATCCTACCGCCGATCCTCACCGGCTCCGTCGCCATCGTCATCGGCATCGCGCTGTCCAAGGTCGCCCTCGACATGGCCTTCACAAACTTCGCTGTCGCGATGGTCTCCCTGGGCGTCACCTTGGCGGCTTCCGTCTACATGCGCAAGGTGAAGTTCTGGGGCCTCTTTCCGGTCCTGATTGGCGCAGTCGCCGGCTGGCTCTTCGCCCTGGCAACCGGGCAGGTGGACACGGCGGCCATCGCCAGCGCTCACTTGTTCCGGATTCCGCCGATGTTCTTCCCATCCTTCGCGTGGGCGCCGATCCTGGCCATCGCCCCGATGGCTCTGGCGACCATCCCGGAGACGACGGCCCATCTCTATCAGTTGTCGCTATACGTCGATATCGAGGCCGAGCGCCAGAAGCGCCCCAAGCAGGGCACCGCGGCCCTGCTGGGTCAGGCTGTCGCCTTCGTGGGTCTCTCCGACGTGGTCAACGGCCTGCTGGGTGGCCCGGCCGGCACCAACTATGGCGAGGCCAATGCCACCATGGCCATCACCAAGAACTACTCCGCCTGGTCGGCCATGGCGGCCGGCATCTTCGCCGTCCTCCTGGGCTTTATCGGGGTTCTGGCAGCGGCGATCCAGACCATCCCGGTGGCCGTGGTGGGTGGGCTCTCCATCTACCTCTTCGGTGTCATCGGCAAGCAGGGAATCGCGCTGATCTCGTCCGAGCGCGTCGACCTGACCGAGACCCGCAACCTGGCGATCGGCGCCCTGGTGCTGGTCATCGGGATCGGTGGCTCCTTCTATCCGGATCCGGTGGCGCTCAAAGCCGGCAACCTGGCCTTCACCGGCGAGTTGCCCATCAGCTTCCTGGGCATCCACAACCCGCCCGCCATCGCCACTGCGGCCGTGGTCGGCATCCTGCTCAACCTGATCTTCACCTACATCCCGGCGCCAGGGTCCAAAAAGGCATAGCCCAGGAGAATGTCTCAAGGCCGGTACATGCCACCGGCCTTCGGACGTCATTCTCCACTTTAAGCCCTTCCAAGTGCCCCTGGGATTCGGTGTGGTCATCCCGATTCTGCCGGCGAGAACAACTAGGAGGCATCCCGCCTTGGTCACATATGACGGACAGACGCTGGAGCACCTGGAATTCAGCGACGAGGACTTCCAGGGCTCTTCCTTTGAGTGTGCCACTGTGCGCCACTGCCGGTTCGTTCGCTGCAGTTTTCGCAGCGTCAATCTGAGCGATTGCCAGACGACGGGCTGCCAGTTCGACGGCTGCGACTTTGGGCACGCACGCCTGGGCGGCTCCATCCACGAAGCCTCCAGCTTTGCGAACGCAAGCTTCAAGTATGCGCATCTGTTCAGCGCGGTGTTTCGCGAGTGCAAGCTCCTGGGCGCCAGCTTCGAGGAGGCCGCCACGGCCGGTATGACGATCCGCGGCGGGGATTGGTCGTACACCAATCTGCGTTACCAGTCGCTGCGAGGACAAAATTTGCACGGGGTAAAGCTGGTGCACGCGGACCTCTACGGCTGCGACCTGGAGAAGGCAGACCTGCGGGACACGGACCTCGAGCACGCCATCCTGGCGAATGTGCGGCTGGCCGGTGCCGACTTGCGCGGAGCGAACCTCGAGGGGGTTGACCTGCGGCTGCTAGACCTGCAAGGGGTGCGGATCGATCTGGGGCAGGCCGTCGCCTTTGCCCGGTCATATGGGGCCCAAGTGGAGTAGGGGAGGCACCGGTCGCTGACTCACGCCGCTGTGCCGTCGTCCTGCAGGAGCCGCCGGGTGCGGTGCTGCTCTGCCATGACGAACAGAACCCCGGCACCGATCACAGCGATAGCGGCCATGAACATGACCGTCGGTCCCCCGGATGCCCGGAGGACCGACGTGCCGAGGATCGGCCCCACGATGCCGCCCAGGGCCATTTGCAGACTGGAGGCGCCGACGTACCGCGCTCGCAAAGCGGACGGGGCGATATCCGTCACGTAGGTCGTATTCGGCACCGCCAGGGTCACCTCGCCCACGGTCCAGACCGCTGTGGCCGCATAGATTTGCCAGGCGGCGCCGGCCGTGCCGAACAGGGTGTAGCCGATGGCATAGGTGAGGCACCCGGCAGCGGCGGCCACCCCCATGGGCATCCGCCGGAAGATGGCGGTCAGCGGCAGCTGGAGGGTCACCACGATCAACCCGTTCAGCGTCCAGACCATGCTGAAGACCCGTTCATAATTGGGCATCCATCCCGAGAGATTCAGGGCCAGGGTGGCGTTGATCTGACCGTACGCGATCTGGCTGAGGATACCGCCGGCGATGAAGAGGAGAAGAGCCCGGTCGGAGAGCACTGCGGCCCAATCGCGGATCATGGCGGCGGGGCCGCTGGCGCGATGGGCACCCGGACC
>DAHVXO010000233.1 GCA_027356675.1 Symbiobacteriaceae bacterium
GCTCCACCGCATCCTGAACCTGTGCCGGGTCCTGATTCGGCACCAGGCGGCAGGTGATCTTCGCCCCGGCGACCGCCGCAATGACCGTTTTGGTCCCCTCGCCCTGGAAGCCGCCGAAGATGCCGTTGATCTCCAGCGTCGGGCGGGCCCACGTCCGCTCGAGGGCCGAAAAGCCTGACTCACCGGGCAGGGCCGTGACGCCTAGTTGCCGCTTGTAGGCCTCCTCGTCAAATCCGAGCGAGGCAAAGGTGGTCCGCTCCTCGGCGGTCAACGCCTGCACCCCGTCGTAGAAACCCGCCACCGCCACCCCGCCGTCGGGGCGCCGGAGCGACGCCAGCAGTTGCACCAGACCATGCACGGCGTTGGGAGCCGCCCCGCCGAAGAGCCCGGAATGCAGGTCGCCCTTGGCTCCAGTCACCTGGACCTCCAGCGCCGCCAGCCCCCGCAGCCCGTATGTAAGCGACGGCACGCCCCGGGCGTACAACCCGGTGTCGGAGATCACGACCACGTCCGCCTTCAGCAGGTCCTTGTGCGTGGCGATGAACCGGTCGAGGTTAGCCGACCCAATCTCTTCCTCGCCCTCGATCAGCAGCTTCACATTAAATGGAAGCTTTCCGCTGGCCTTGAGAATCGCCTCCAGGACCAACAGATGCATGAAGACCTGACCCTTGTCGTCGCTGGCCCCGCGCGCGTAGATTTTGCCATCCCGGATGGACGGCTCAAAGGGCGGCGTCTGCCAGAGGCCAATCGGGTCCACAGGCTGCACATCGTAGTGGCCGTAAATCAGGGCGATGGGCCCCCCGGGATGGTCCATCCGCTCGGCATAGATCAGGGGGTGACCACCGGTCTCCATGATCTGGACGCCGTGCAGTCCGATCCGCTTGCACTCTGCCTCCAGCCATTCGGCGGCCCGACGGACATCTGCCTTGTGGGCAGAGAGTGCGCTGATGCTCGGAATCCGCAGGAACTCAGACAACTGATTCAAATGCTCGGCCCGATGCTCTCGAAAGTAAGCGTCCCCATTCATGCGTACATCACACTCCACGCTTTAGCGTACCCCGAATCAGGCCGCTTCGCAACAGACTAAACCGGTACGGGCGTCACGAACGTAATCTGAAAAAAACCTGAACGGGTTGACGGGATTCGACGTCTGATGATGTACAAACCACCGCTCGCGCCGTCCCCGGGATTGGGCAGATTGGACCTCAGCGGTCCTTCCGACGGGCGAGATAATCGGCCATAGCCGTGGCCCGCTTGGCGCCCTCGATCGGGGCGCCGGTCCCGCCACTGGACCTGCGGTGGCGGATCTCGGCGAGTTCGCCCACGATCAGGGCATCGAGCACTTGCAGGACATACCAGGGGAGCAGATAGGCCATAGTCTTCAGCCCCAGTAACTGCCAGGGGCGGGGAATTGGGGCGCCGAACATGCTCAGGAACGGCCAGGCGAAGACGAAGGCGGCCTTGATCGGCTGTCCGTTGACGAACTGGCCAAGCCCCGGGACGGCGGCCGAGCCAATGAACGCCACGCCCCAGTGCACGTCTGGCATGGTGACCCGCAGCCGGGACATGAGCGAACGGGAGATCAGCCCGTCCAACTCCCCGGCCACCAGGAGGAGCGAGATGATCCAGAGCGTGAAGAGCAGATATGTCATGGGCGGTCCCCTTGCCCGGCCAGCCATAGACCAGCCGCAATCAGGATTTTGTCAGGCTCAACATAGCGTCTCATCAGGTCGGGATATCGCATCCCGATGCGGACGAAGTGGTCCTTGTAGGCCCAGTAGACGTCGTATTGCCAGAACTCTGCTGTCAGCGGTAATCCCGGCAGGCGGTCGCGATACGTGGCCTTGTACGTGGGCGCATACCGCTGTCCGAACCGGTAGTCGTCTCCTTCATACCAAACCGTGTATTCCTGCTTTCCCTTTCTGAACAGCGCATGCCGCTGCTGGACGACAGCGGGAATGTCTGTCTTCGCGAAGACCTGCACCTCCGCAATCTCGAGGGAGACCAGGCCGAGCCGCGTCTGACCGGTGACCAGCACCTCCCCCTGGCCCGGGGTGAGTCGCCAGCCTTCCAAGTTGGCAGGTACCGTGACTGCAATCCCCTTGTCAGGCAGGCCCAGCGTCGTGTGTCCCGGGTCGCGTTCGACAAGATTGCCCAACACGGTGGCGACCACGATCAGGACGCATAGTCGGATGATGGCAGTGGCTCGCTGCATAGCCGCCCTCCTTACTGGACCACAGCTTAGACTCTGGCTGCTGGTGAACTGTTCATGGGATTACTTAACTGAAGGAATCGTACTAAGGCTGAAGAATTAATTCAGCCTTAGCAATGACTTTGGATGCCGCTCGTCAGAAAGGCAGGTGGTGCGGGCTCCGAAGGGTACTGGATCACGCCTTGCCTGCTCGTCCAATTATTCTATCATCTGGGGGTCACAAAAGGAATGAAGAAGGGGTTTAAGCGGTACGCCGTGGGCGCCCTGACTGCGGTCCTGGGCGCGGCACTGATCCTTTCCGGGTGTACGTCCAAACCTGCGGAATCGCCCAAGGCAGAGACACCGAAGGCCGAGGGCCCGATCGTCGGCGGCACGTATATCTATACGACAATCGCCGATGCCAAGACTATGATCAGCACGCTGGTCTCGGACACCGCCTCCAGCTTCGTGACCGGTTTTGTCTATGATCCGCTGCTCACCCAGGACGACAAGTTTAACTACCTGCCGGCCGTTGCTGAGAGTTACAAGATCGACCAGGACAAGATCTATACCTTCAACCTCCGCAAGGATCTGAAGTTCCATGATGGCACGCCGCTGACGGCGGACGATGTCCTCTTCACGTTCCTTACGATCGCCCATCCGAAGTACACCGGCCCCCGCTTTGATGACTTCATGGGCATCAAGGGCTGGACCGAGTTGGGCGAGGCCTATGAGAAGATCGGCAAGGATCTCAAGGACAAGAAGATTGATGAGAAGACTGCCGACGACAAGAAGCTCGAGGCGTACAATAACTTCGTCAAGACGGGCGGCATGAGCACCCCCGACAAGAACACCTTCCGGGTGGAACTCAAGGAGCCCTTCGCGCCCATGCTCAACAACCTGATTGGTTACGGCATCATGCCCAAGGCCAAGCTTGAGGTCAAGATCGGGGACCTGAAGAACGCCCCCGAGGCCAAGAAACCTATCGGCACTGGCGCGTATAAGTTCGTGGAATGGGTCAAGGATGACCACATCATCCTCGAACGCAACCCCGACTGGAAGATCGGCCCGAAGGCCCACACGGCCAACATCCAGCGCATCATCGTCAAGACCATTCCGGACAGCCAGGCCAACATGGTCGCCCTTGAGACCATGGAGACCGACTACGCCGGCATTACGCCTGACAATTTCGACCGCTTCAAGAAGGACGTCAAGCACGTTAACGTTAAGGAATGGGTCGCCTTCAGCTACACCTACCTGGGCTACGAGCTAAACAACCCGATGTTCTCGGACGTCAACGTGCGCCGGGCCATCACTCACGCCATCAACCGGCAGGAGATCGTCGACAAGCTGCTGCTCGGTCACGGCAAGGTTGCCAACAGCCACAACAGCCCGGTCCGTTGGGACTACGCCCCTGACACGCCTTCGTACGAGTATAGCCCGGACAAGGCCAACGCCCTCCTCGACGCCGCTGGCTGGAAGATGGGTCCGGACGGCATCCGCGTGAAGAATGGCCAGAAGTTCGCCTTTGAAATCGCCACCAACAACGGCAACAAGATCCGTGAGCAGACCGCCGTCATCATCCAGCAGGCCCTGAAGAAGGTCGGTCTCGAAGTCAAGATCAACCTGATGGAATGGAATGCCTTCCTCGACTACGTCGACGGCGACAAGAAGCAGGCCTATATCCTGGGCTGGTCGCTGGGCAGCGAGCCGGACGGCGCCTACGGCATCTTCCATTCCAAGGGCTCCTGGAACTCGACCCACTACAACAACCCGAAGGTTGACGCCGCCATCGAGCGTGGCCGCAAGGTCACCGACAAGGCCGAGCGGACCAAGGCTTACCAGGAGATGCAGAAGTATCTCGCTGAGGACCAGGCTTACACCTTCCTGTTCTACCCGAACAGCATCGCCGGTGTGAACACCCGTGTGATGGGCACCTCCGAACAGTTCACCCCGGCCGGGGCCCACTGGAACTTCGAGGACTGGTGGCTCAGTGACGCCAAGTCGGCCAAGTAGTCTTTCCCCTTCAGCGCTGCGGTCCCCCTCGACCGGGGGACCGCAGCCTGTTCCCGGGGGTTCGCCCGTAATCCGAACCGACCCGATCCATGCGGCCGTCGCACCGATGCCTCATCAAGAAATGGGGGAAGTAGCCGGTGGCCCGATACATCATCCGCCGATTGCTGCAGATGATTCCGCTGGTGATTGTAATCAGCATCATCTCCTTCGGACTGTTCCAGCTCCAACCCGGCGACCCGATCAAGTCATACGTCGACCGCTCCCTGATCAACAGCGCCGCCGCCGTCGAACGCATGCGGGAGCAGATGGGTCTCGATCAGCCCAAGTATGTCCAGTACTATCGCTGGATGGCCAAGGTAGCGAAGGGCGACCTGGGTCACTCCTACCTCACCGGCGATACGGTGACGGAGATCATGGGGCGTGCGATCCCCAAGACCCTCAAGCTGACAATTACCGCCTTCGTCATCGGCTTCTCGCTGGCGATTGCGATCGGCGTTGTCTCGGCGACCAGGCGGTATTCGGTCTTTGATCAAGCGACGACCATCTTTAGCTTTGCTGGCATTGCAGTGCCGAACTTCTGGCTGGGCATTCTGCTCATGCTCCTCTTCTCGGTGAAGTTACGGTGGCTGCCCACTTCCGGCATGTACACCATCGGCCATGAAGGGGAATTCGTCGATGGGCTCAAGCACATGGTCATGCCGGTCATGGTGCTGGCCTTCAGCGAGATCGCCGGTACCTCCCGGTATGTGCGGTCCAGCCTGCTCGAAGTGCTCCGGCTCGACTACATTCGGACTGCCCGGTCCAAAGGCCTCTCGGAGAAGGTGGTCATTTACCGGCACGCCCTGCGCAACGCCCTGATGCCCGTGGTCACGTTCCTGGGCCTGGGCCTCGCGGGCTTCATTGGTGGGGCGCTGGTTATCGAGAATATGTTTGGCTGGCCCGGCATGGGGCGCATCTCGGTCGGGGCTGTCTTCTCGAAGGACTACCCGGTCATCATGGGCACCACCATGGCCTTCTCGCTGTTGACGATCCTGGGGAATCTCGTCGCTGACATCATGTATGCAGTCGTCGACCCGCGGGTCAAGTTTTCTTAAGGAGGGAATCGGACGATGGCTATTTTGCAGTCAGTGCCGGCCGTGGACCCGCTCCAGGGGCCGCCCGAGTCCTCCAAGGAGAAGACTTGGCTCAGCATCTTCTGGCGCCGCTTCCGGCGCAACAAGCTTGCGATGGCGGGTGCGGCCATTCTGCTCGTGCTGTTCACAGTGGCGATTTTTGCACCGGTCATCGCGCCGCAGGAGCGGGATTCCCTGAACCTGGCTGTGCGGCTCAAGCCGCCGGGGACCATCAACCCGGATACCGGGCAAAGGTACCTCCTGGGCACCGACCTCTACGGCCGGGACATGCTCAGTCGCCTGATCTACGGGTCGCGCATCTCGCTGACCATCGGTTTTATCTCAGCCTCTGTCGCCCTTTCCGTGGGCCTCCTGGTCGGTTCGATCGCCGGTTACTACGGCGGATGGATCGACAACTTCTTGATGCGCATGGTGGACATCTTCCTGTCGATTCCCACCTTGCCGCTGCTGCTCACGATTCTGGCCTTCGTGGGCAACTCGATCTGGCTGATTATGTTCGTCCTTGGCATCACGTCGTGGATGAGTGCCGCCCGCCTGGTGCGTGGCGAGATCCTCTCGATCAAGCAGCGGGATTTCGTGGAGGCCGCCCGGGCGATGGGCGCCCGGGATTTCCGGATCATGCTCAAGCACATCGCCCCCAACCTGTTCCACGTGTTGATCGTAAGTGCCACGCTGCGTGTCGCCGGCGCCATGCTGACCGAAGCCACGCTTTCGTATCTCGGGATCGGCGTGCAGCCGCCGATTCCGTCCTGGGGCAACATGCTCTATGACCACCAGAACTACCAGTTTCTGCGGACGGCCCTTTGGACGCAGATCTATCCCGGCCTGGCGATTTTCCTGGCGATGCTGGCCTTCTACTTCGTGGGCGACGGCCTGCGTGACGCCCTGGATCCACGGCTGAAGGAGTGACCTTGTCATACGCGGCCCTTCCTCGGGTGCAGACTAACCGGGGGAGGGCTTTTGCATTGGGAAGAGCCGTGGATTCCGGGGAGGTAGATCAGGCGCACACCGGCGGTCCCGAGGCGGCCGTGGGGGTCAAACTCCCGGGCGACCCGGGCGATTCGCTGCAGGAGCGCGTGGAGAAGCTGACGTTTGCGATTGAAAAAATGAACTTGGCCGAGTATACGGCGCTGCTGCGCAACCCCTGGCGGCTGCTCTGGGTCAACTTCCTGGCGGGCAGCGCACGGGGGCTGGGATTGGGCATCGGGTTCGCCGTGCTGACCGCGTTCCTGCTCTATATTCTGCGCGGATTGATGATGGCGAAGCTGCCAGTGATTGGAGACTTCATCACCACGATTGTCCGGATCGTCGACAGCAACTTGCGGCCGTAAGAGCGACATAATGCGGGCAAAATACTCCCGAGAGGGGGCATTTGCGCGTGGATCTGGCTCATTATCGGCAAAAGCTCGCGCAGGAGCGGGCGTTCTATACCGAACGCAACGCGATGCTGGAGGAGACGGGGCTCGGGACGTCGCAGGGCGATCAGCTGCAGGAAGATAGCACCCTGGATAATCATCCGGGCGACCTGGGGACCGAGATGTTCGAGCGGGAGAAGGACCTGGGGCTCCTCAGCAACAACAACCGCCGGCTCCGGGAGATCGACATCGCCCTGGAGCGGATGGAGTCGGGGCTCTATGGCGTGTGCGAGGACTGCGGGGGGTCCATCGGGGAGGAGCGGCTCGAGGTCTTCCCGATGGCGACGACCTGCATTGAATGCCAGCGGAAGCGGGAGGCGCTGCCGGATCGGTTCCACCGGCCCATTGAGGAGCAGGTGCTCAATCCCCCGTTTGGCCGGACCTGGCGCGGTGCGTCGGGTGACCCGGGTTACGATGGGGAGGATGCCTGGCAGGAGGTTGCCCAGCACGGGACCTCGGAGACGCCGCAAGATGTGCCGGGGTCGACCACGTACGGGGACATGTATAACTCGGACGAGGATGTCTACACCGGGGTGGACCCGGTGGAGGCGCTGGTCACGGATGAGGGGGAGCCAATGCCTCAGCGGGATGACATCGAGGATCTGGGGGTCAACTTTGTGGTGCCGGAGAGTAGTTGGCGGGGTGGGCTGTTTCGGCATCCCACGCATTATGTGCGGACCGGGCGGGGGAGGACTTAGTTCTCCCCCTGGGGCTCTTTTTTGCCGGCAAAACTTCCTGAGCACAGCGCCCGCTCCTGGCGAGCGGCTGAGGCCTACCCAAGCCACCCCTCATGTGCTAGACTACTTGGAGTGAATGGGGTGGCGCTTTTGCTGAGCATCCTGGTAGGGGCGGTCTGGCTCGCCCTGGACATCCTGACCAAGTGGGTCGTGGCGACCCGCATGACCGAACTGCAAGAGATCAAGATCATTCCTGGCTTCTTCTCGCTCCAGTTCGTCTACAACCCCGGCGCCGCTTTCGGCCTCCTGGCCCACCAGCAGTGGCTGTTTATCGCCGTCTCCCTGGGTGCCATCGCCGGCATGCTCTACTTCATCGCCAAGCCGGAGGCCCGGGTCGGGCTGATTCCCTGGGCACTGGGGTTGCTGCTAGGCGGGGCCGTCGGCAACCTGGTTGACCGCCTGCGGTTCGGCAAGGTTGTGGACTTCTTCCTATTCTACTGGCGCCAGTACGTATTCCCTAACTTCAACGTGGCGGACATCGGCATCACCGTCGGGGTGAGCCTCCTGATCCTCCACCTACTCTTGAATGGAGAGAAGCAGCCCAGTGAGAGTGCTTGAACTGGTTCCGCAAACGGGGGAGGACCGCCTGGACGCCTATCTGGCGGCCCATGAAACGGTGGGCCTCTCCCGTTCCCGCATCCAGGCCCTGATCAAGGCAGGGCACGTTACGGTCAACGGGGCCGTGCCCAAGGCCAAGCAGTCCGTGGCGCCAGGAGATGCCGTCCGGGTAGAGATCCCGGACCCCGTGCCCATGGACGTGGTGGCCGAGGCCATCCCCCTGGATGTGGTCTTTGAGGATGAAGATGTCCTGGTCATCAACAAGGCCCGTGGGATGGTGGTCCACCCTGCCGCGGGCAACTGGAACGGGACGCTGGTCAACGCGCTCCTGGAGCATGTCGATGACCTCGAGGGCATCGGTGGTGAACTGCGGCCTGGCATCGGACACCGGTTGGACAAGGACACCACCGGCCTGCTGGTCGTCGCGAAAAATGAGCGGGCGCACCAGGCGCTCTCCGATCAGATTCGGGAGCACACAGCCCGCCGGGTCTACTGGGCGTTGGTCCACGGCAACACCATGGCCGATTTGGGTCGGGTGGAGGCGCCGATCGGGCGGCACCCGGTGGACCGCAAGAAGATGGCCGTCGACACCCGAGGGGGCCGGGATGCCACCACGCACTTCAAGGTGCTTGAGCGGTTCCCGGGATACGCCCTGCTGGAGTGCCGGCTTGAGACGGGCCGGACCCATCAGATCCGGGTGCACCTGTCTTTCATCGGGCATCCGGTGGTGGCCGACCCGGTCTACGGCACCCGCAAGGCGCACCTGGATATGGCGCCCCAGGCCTTGCATGCCCGTCAACTGGGCTTCACCCACCCCCGCACGGGGCAGTGGCTGGAGATTACGGCCGAGCCGCCGGCGGACATGATGGCCGTGATTGACCGCCTGCGAGAGGGGAAGTAATAGTCCATGGACACGCTGTCGTTTGCCGACCGGGTCTGCCGGGATGCCCGGCTCAAGCATTCCCACGTGGTCGTGGGGCTGGACCCGGTGCTGACCCGGCTCCCGCAGTACATAAGGTCGGAGGCAGCCGCGCAATTCGGCAAGACGGCCCGAGGGGCCGCGGCGGCCTTTGCGGCGTTCAACCGCATGGTGATCGACACGGTGGCAGATCAGGCCGTGCTGGTCAAGCCGCAGATGGCCTTCTACGAGGCCTATGGGCCCCATGGGGTGGAGGCATTCTGGGACACGGTCCGATACGCCCGGTCCAAGGGGATCCCGGTGATTGCCGACGCCAAGCGCGGGGACATCGGATCGACGGCCGAGGCGTATGCCGCGGCGTTCTTTGGTCATGCCAACCCGCTGGAGTCCTGGGAGGATCCGGACCTGTGGGCGGATTCCCTCACGGTCAACCCGTATCAGGGCAGCGATTGCCTCGAACCCTTCGTCAAGCGGTGCCAGGCCAGGGGCACTGGAATCTTTGTGCTGGTCAAGACCAGCAATCCGTCATCGGGGGAGCTGCAGGACCAGCCGCTGTTCAGTGGAGAGACCGTGGCACAGCAGGTCGCCAAGTTGGTCGACCAGCTCGGGCTCGGTCTGGTGGGGGAGTCAGGGTACTCCGCAGTCGGGGCTGTGGTCGGGGCGACCTACCCGGAGGACCTGGCGCTCTATCGCAAGGAGATGCCCCGGGCCTTGATCCTCGTGCCGGGGTATGGCGCCCAGGGCGGGACCGGTGAGGACGTGGTGCACGCCTTCAACCTGGACGGGTTGGGTGCAGTGGTCAATGCATCCCGCAGTGTCATCTTCGCCTATGAGCAGCTGGGGATCGACCCTTCGCCTGCGGAGGCGCAACGGGCGATCGCGGGGGCGCTGGCCGCAATGAATGCCGACATCAACGGGGCGCTGGCGCGGGCGGGTAAGCTGGCCTGGTAAAGG
>DAHVXO010000065.1 GCA_027356675.1 Symbiobacteriaceae bacterium
TCATACCGCCGATGTAGACCCCCAGGAGCAGCGCCATCGCCGGGATGGGCGGCAGGGAGAAGGTCAGGGGGAGCAGGAGCACAATCCCCATGGTGAAGGTCAGGCCCGGAATGGCGCCGATCACAATGCCGACAATACAGCCGAGGATCACGGCCAGGATGGATTCCCAGGTCAAAGCTAGTACCAGGCCGGTCAGCAGAGCCTCCACGTCCCTCCTCCTTTCCTAAAAGATCTGGATCCAGTTGCCGTGCGGCAGATTCGCCTTCAGCAGGAGCTCGAAAACCACATAGGTCCCGATGGTCAGGCCGACGGAATTGATCAGGATCTTGCGCCAGTTCTTCTCCTTCAGGAACCAGCGGAGTGCCACCGCCACCATGGGCGGGGTCGCCAGCAAAAAGCCGATCTGGTCCATCGCGAAGCCCCAGACCAGCAGCAGACCAAAGCCGGCCGCCACGATCTGGATCTCCCGGCGGGTGACCGGAGCCAGCTTCTCAGCCGGTGTTCGGCTGTGCGGTCCCGCCAGCAGGGTGGCGATGATGAGCCAGGCGCCGAGGATCAGCAGCGCAATGCCCAGCAGGATGGGGAAGGCCTGGGGTCCCGGCGTGCCGGGAACATTCGGCGTGGGGACGGTCAGATAGACGGCGGCGAGCCAGGCTACGGCTAACGCCACCAGAACGGATCCGAGCCAGAGGTCTGCCTTGCGTTTGACCATGGCGCTACTTCTTGGAGAGACCGAGGTCGGTCATCAGTTGGCCGATGCGCTTGTCGTCGTCGGCGATGAGCTTGCCGAATTGGCTGGCAGACAGGTAGGCAGCCTTGTAGCCCAGCTTCGTCCCATCCGCGGCGAACTCCTTGCTCTCAGCCACCTTCTTGGCCGCGGTATCCAGGGCCTTGATCACCTCGGGCGGCGTGCCCTTGGGCACGGCGAGACCCCGCCACATATCCATGACCAGGTTGACGCCCTGCTCTTTGAGCGTGGGCGTGTCAGGGAACGAGGAGTCGCGGCTCTCACTGCTGACGCCCAGCAGCCGCAAGGTCCCTGCTGCGACCTGGGAGTTCAGGCCGGCCGGCAATTGCATCACGGCATCCACCTTGCCGCCCAACAGGTTCGCGACCTCCTGGCCGCTGCCGAACGGGACGTGAATCACCTGGATGCCAGCCTCCTTGGCCATGGCCGCTGCCACGATATGGGTAAAGCTTCCCAGGCCGGAGTTGCCGATCTTCACCTTGCCGGGGTTCTGCTTTGCGTAGGCGACGAAGTCCTTCAGGGTCTTCCAGGGGGCATCGGCCTTGACCGCCAGTGCCACGGTCTCGATGCTGACCCGCGCCACCGGTTCGAAGGCCGTGTAGTCAAAGGACATATTGCCGCTGTAGTGGGCCGTGCTGACCGAGTTCGAATTCCAGACGATGCTGTAGCCGTCGGCTTTCTGCCCCTTCACGTAGGTGTAGCCCACGGCGCCGCCACCCCCGGTCCGGTTGACCACGGGTACGGCCACCTTCATCTCCTTGGCCATGCCGTCTCCGAGTCTGCGGGCGATCAGGTCGGCACTGGTGCCGGCGCCGAACAAGACGGACATCTCCACAGGCTTCTCAGGGTAAGCCACCTTCTTGCTCGAACTGCATCCGGAGACGACGAGCATGGCCACCATCAGGAATGATGTCACATACCGGATCCACTGCTTCGTCCCTGCGCTTTTCCCCAACATCTTTGCTCCCCCTTGTCCCAATTACTTATATCGCTACTCCTTGGCGTTCGCCTCGGCAGTGAGCCTCCGCTCTGCATCAGATCTTGCTTTCAGCGCTGCGAGAATGCGCTCTGGCGAAGCCGGAAGGGTGTCGATGCGTACCCCGATCGCGTCATAGATGGCGTTGATGATGGCAGGGGCGGTGGGGAGCGAGGTCGGTTCCCCCACGCCCTTGGCGCCGTGCGGACCCAGCAGCTCCGGATCCTCAATGATGAGCGAGTGGATCCGCGGGATGTCCAGCGAGGTGGGGAGAATGTACTTGGAGAAGCCGCCCGTCTTCGGGATGCCCTCCTCCAGGACGTACTCCTCCATCAGCGCCATCCCCATCCCCATCACCACGCCGCCCTCGACCTGACCCTCGACGCCCTGCGGGTTAATGGCCTTGCCCACGTCGTGGGCGGCCCAGACGTCGAGTACGGTCACCTCGCCGCTCTCCGTGTCGACCTCGACCTCGGCGATCTGCGAACCCCACACATAGGTAGACCACGGGTCGCCCTCGCCGGACTCCGGGTCGAGGGCGGTCCCGACAGAGCGCCAGGCGCCGCTGCCGACCAGGAACCGGCCCTGCGACTTGCAGTATTTGACCGCTTCGGCCATGCTGAGCGAGAGCTCGGGCCGGGACCGGGACCAGACCTTGCGGTGGCGGGAGTCGATGTCCTCCGCCGGTACGCCCCAGCGCTCGGCCAGGCAGGCGTACAGCCGGGAGTTGGCCTCACGGCAGGCCGCGATCACGGCGTTGCCGATGACATAAGTTTGCCGGCTGGCGCCGGCATGGGATGCCTCCGGTACAACTGCGGTGTCGTTATCGGCGATCCGCACGTCGTCGACCTCCACGCCGACCTCTTCCGCTGCGATCTGGGCCAGTGCGGTGAGGATGCCCTCACCGATCTCGGTGGCGCCGGTGAGGAGCTTGACGGAGCCGCCGTCGTCAATCTCCACATGGGCCGATGCGGCGTCAATCGTCCCCGTCCGGCCGATACCGTAGAACATCGAGGCCACGCCGCGCCCCCGCTTCTTCACTTGCGGATCACCTCCGTTCCGGGCTCGCTGACAGGGCCGTGCCATAACCTGGGCTCCCAGTGGGAGGCCGTTGCGGCCGTCTCCAGGGTCTGGATCAGGGCGGAGCGCTTCAGCACCTGGCCGGTGTGGGTGGTGTCGCCCGCCAGCAATGCGTTGCGCTTGCGAAACTCGATCGGGTCCATACCCACCGCCTCGGCGCAGCGGTCGACCTGCACCTCGACGGCGAAGTGCGGCTGCGGCCCGCCAAAGCCCCGCATGGGGCCGGCCGGTGTGTTGTTGGTGTGGATGGCATAGGAGTCGATCACGACGTTCGGGATCGCATAGGGTCCGGCCGAGAGGATGGCCGACTTGAAGAGCACGGCGGGCGAGGCGCCGCCGTAAGCCCCGGCGTCGCCGAGGATCCGGATCTGCATGGCGACGATCTTGCCGTCCCGGGTCAGACCCGTCTTGTAGAACATCCGCATCGGATGCCGCTTGGTGGAGGCGAGGAAGGACTCCTCCCGCCCCCAGACGCACTTGACCGGGCGCCGGGTCTTCAGTGCCGCGATGGCAAGCTGGGGCTGAAGGGACATGTCCTCCTTGCCGCCGAAGCCACCGCCGATCACCGTCTGGATCATGCGCACCTTGTGGATGGGCATGGCCAGGATGTCCGCCACGCCGTGGCGGTGATGGGTCAGGTTCTGGCCGGGAGTCAGGAGCGTGACGGTCCCGTCCGGTTCGAGGTAGGCCAGGGCCGCCTCGGGCTCCATGTAGGCGTGCTCGACGTGCTGGGTCTGGTAGACGTGCTCCACCACCACGTCGGCGGCGGCGAAGCCCGCCTCGATGTCACCCTTGCGGATCTTGACCCGCCGGATGATGTTGCGGTCGAACCGGTCTTCATGGATCAGCGGGGCATCAGGCGCGAGGGCCTCCTCGACGTCGAAGAGCCCGGGGAGCGGCTCGTACTTGACCCGGACCAGGGCGGCCGCCTTGCAGGCGATCTCATCCGACTCGGCTACCACTGCGGCCACGGAGTCGCCGAGGTAGCAGACCCGGTCCTGGCAAAAGACGGGCTGGTCCACCAGGCTGACCCCGTGATGGTTGGCTCCGGGCACATCCTTCCAGGTCAGCACCGCCTCCACGCCCGGGTAAGCCTCCGCCTCACTGGTGTCGATCGCCAGGATGCGGGCATGGGCGAAGGGCGGGCGGACCACCTTCATGTAGAGCTGCCCGGGGAGCGTCACGTCGGCCGCATACTTGGAGGCGCCGGTCAGTTTGCCGCGCCCGTCGATCCGCTGCTGGCGGTGGCCAATGTACGACTCCGGGTACGGCACGTCCAGGACAGCCGGATCCACCCTGCCCGTGACGATGTCCCGTGCGAGGTTGATCGAGTCAAAGATTTTGGTGTAACCAGTGCAGCGGCAGATGTTGCCGGCGATGGCCTCCTTCAGCTCGTCGTCCGTCAGGTCGGGATGGCGGTCCAGCGCCGCCACGGTCGACATCACCATGCCAGGGGTGCAGAAGCCGCATTGGGCACCGCCACAGTGGATGAAGGCCGCCTGGACGGGATGGAGCGCATCGCCGCGGCTCAGCCCCTCAATGGTGATGAGCGTGGCGCCATCGGCTCTGGACACCGGCACGAGGCAGGCCTTGGTCGCCTTGCCGTCCATGATTACGGTGCACGCCCCGCATTCGCCCTCGCCACAGCCTTCCTTGGTGCCCGTCAGGAGCAGTTCCTCCAGGAGGAAGTCGAGCAGGCGGAGGCTGGGGTCGACCGTTTTCCGAACCCTGCGGCCGTTGACCGTCAGATCAAGCCGGATCTCACCCAACGTGGCTCACCCCCATTTTGCGACCGATTTCGGACATGGCATCCGTGATGGCCCGGAAGGCGAAGGCCTCTACCACTGAGCGGCGGTACTGCTGACGTGAGCGGGAATTGACCAGATCGGTGCAGCGTGCTGCGGCCCGGCGCACGCTCTCCTCGGTGACCGGGGCACCCTCCAGCAGCTGTTCGGCCGCGGTGGCCCGGATGGGTACTGGACCGACGGAGCCCAGGGCCAGGCGGACCTGCTCGAAGCGACTGCGGTCCTCGCTGAGCCTGACCGTGGCAGCGACGCTGACGACGGCGATGATCAGCGAGCGACGGCGCCCGATCTTGTGGAAGCTGGTGCCGTCACGCCCCGGCGCCAGGGCCGGGAAGTCGATGCCCAGCACCACCTCCCCGGCGCCGATCGCCGTCACCCCCGGGGCCAGCACGAACTCCCCCAGCGGGACGGCCCGCCGCTCCGGGGAGCCGTTCTCGCCGGTGCGGGCGAGGTGGACCACGGCATCGAGCACCAGCAGGGCAGGGGTACCATCCGCCGCGGGGGATGCGTTCATCAGGTTCCCGCCGATGGTCGCCTGGGCCCGGATGGGCGGGCAGGCCACCTGCCGGGCGCAGTGGGCCAGCACACTGGCGTGGTCCAGGACCAGCGGGTGCGTGAGAAAATCACCGAAGGTGGCGGTGGCGCCAACCCAGAGCCTGTTCCCCCGCATCTCGATCCGACTCAGTTCCGGCACCCGGGTGATATCGATCAGGACCGGGAAGTACGCCTCCCCCGCACGGCCCTCCCGGGCCTGGGGAATCAGGTCGGTTGCTCCAGCGACGATCTTCCCCTCCGGGTGGGCCCGCAGGAGCCCGAACAGCTCGGGAAGCGACCGGGGCACCAGGTATTCCTCGCACTGCAGGCTCACTGACTATATCCTCCTCCACTACGGCTTCACAACGACCTTAATCGCATCACCGATGCGGTCGCGGGAGGTGCGGAGCGCCTCCGGCAGTTGATCGAGCGGGAAGACGGCAGAGACCATGGGGGTCGCGTCGAACTTGCGCTGCGCCATCAGGGCCATGCCCCGCTTGACGGCGCCGCGACCCTCGCCGCGGATCCCGTACATGTAGATGTTATTGCGCACCATGTAGGCGAGATCGACCGTAACCGGCTCCCGCGGGAAGGCGGCCAGGCAGATCTTGCCGCCACGCTTCACCATCTTCATGGCCTCGTTGACGGCGGCGGTGGCCCCGGAGCACTCCAGAACCAGATCGGCCATCTCGCCGTGGGTGATCCGCTTGACCGCTGCGACGGGATCCTCGCTGCGCACATTGACCACGTGGTCAGCGCCCAGTTGCGTGCCCAGGGCCAGGCGCCCGTCGCGGGTGCCCGTCAGGATCACGTCGGCGCCCAGCGCCTTGGCGCAAGCGGCGCCCATCAGCCCGATCGGCCCGGGGCCGGTCACGACGATCGTCTCGCCGGCGATCAGCCCGCCCAGGGCATCCAACCCATACATGGCCGTTCCGGAGGTGACGACCAGGGTCGCCTCCTCATCGCTCATGAACTCCGGCACCTTCACCAGGGGGTTGATATGGTTGACCACGTACTCGGCGAAGGCGCCATCGGTGGTGAAGCCGTTGGCGCGGTGGCCCTTGGCGCGCTTGCTGTAGTTGAGGCACGAGGTGTACATGCCCTGGCGGCATCGCTC
>DAHVXO010000279.1 GCA_027356675.1 Symbiobacteriaceae bacterium
TTTCTAGGTATTGGCTGAAATGCCGTGCACAAAGTGGTCTGGGCTTGATACTGTTGAAATTGACACCGGTCGTTTGGTCACCAGAGACCTTGCCTGTCTCGGCCGTCGATGGGTTAGCGCACCGCTGGAGACTTCAGGAAACCATGTCAACCCGGGTCTGGGGATCGGGGGACTTCGATATGTGGGAAGATTGCAAAGGCTGGCTGGCGCCGCTTTTTCTGAGGTTTGGCAATAGTTGGGTGTTGAGGGGACCAAGGGCTGACTCGACAATCTGTCTGAATGGGAGCAATGATGAGCGACAGGGTATTTCTGCGGGGCATGACCTCGGCCAGCTACACACTCAAGGGCTTTCGTGAGCAGCAGCTCCAGGCTCCCCGTGTGCGTGGCGGAAATGATGTTGTGGTTGATGACAAGTCCGTCGGTTACGGGGATATCGGGGGGGCGACTCACAACTACTGGCGCGTTGCCCCGGGCGACGACCCGTTTTTAACGCAGACGCTGCAGGTGCACTTTGTGGAGTTGCCACCCAAGTCCTCGAACAACGGTCACGGCCATCAAAATGAGGCCGCGTTCTACATACTTGAGGGCAGAGGGTACGAAATACACGACGACAAGCGCTATGACTGGTCGAAGGGCGACCTGGTGTTCGTGCACACCGACTCGGTGCACCAGCACTTCAACCCATACGACGAGCCCGCCGTGGCGCTGGTGACCAAGGCCAAGAGCGCCTGGATGTATCTTGGACTGGTCCAGCAGGGAAGCAAGAGCCAGATCGATGACCCAAGCCGTTTTGGCGAGCGGATCGAGTGGGGACAGATCTGGACCAAGGGCGTTCTGAATCGCAAGAAGGTGGTCCACTCAGACGATAGCCCTTGGCAGGACACCCCGATGGGGCGTAAGAAGGTGCTGTCGTCGCCGGAAAAGACCGATCTCAGGAACTTCAGCGTGGACGTCTTCGAACTTGAGATTCCCGCAGGAGGCCGTTCGGGGAGGCGCTGGCACATGGCCGACGAGATTCTCCATGTGATATCTGGTTCCGGGTATTCGCTCCACTGGGAGGTGGGAGCGGATATCGCCGAGAAGTACTACGCGCGCGTAGCCAATGAGCCAACCCGGCATGACTTTGCGACCGGAGACACTCTTTACGTGCCGCAGAACACGGTGGCCCAGCATTTCTCGTCCGATGGGCAGCCGCTTCACATGCTCTCGGCCCAGAACCGCATCTTCAAGATGCTCGGATACGACAACGTCGTCTACTTGGACGACGTTTCGTAAGCAAACGGCTTAGCAATAAAGATTGGATCGATGAACCAGGCCGGATTTCTTGGGAAACTAGTCGCCTCTTTGAGTTCAGAACCTGGCTTTTGACTCGATCGGTTCGAAAATCTGCTGAGATTGCTGATTTGTCATTTAGTGGGTTTTCCGGACGGCGGGACGCCGTCGGAATATGGCTTGGATCGCAGGGAGAAATGATCTTGACGCATAACATTCAGCGGTGTCTGGGACGCCGCGAACTGATGGACCCCGGTGAAAGGGTTTTGGCATGTCATTAGACCCGATTACCGCACAGGTGATTCAGAACCGGCTGTCGGGGATTGTCCAGGAGATGCAGACCAACATCTTCCGTACGGGGTATTCCACCATCGTGCGCGAATCCCAAGACGCCAGCTGCATGATCTTGGATGCCAACGGCGACGTGGTTGGAGAACACGTGATTCTTCCGCTGCACATTGCGGCGCTGCCGGAGGTGATACGGGCTATCTACACCGCCTATGGAGAAAGGATCTACCCTGGCGACGCCTTCATCACCAACCACCCCTACATTTCCGGCGTGACCCACTCGATCGACATGGCGGTAGCCGTACCCGTATTCGTGGGCGATCAGCTTGTGGCCTTTTGCACCAGCATCGCCCATAAGAGCGACCTCGGGGGGATGGTTCCCGGTACCGGGTCGGGCAACGCCAGAGAGCTTTTTCAGGAGGGCATCCAGTATCCCCCGGTCAAGTTCATGGACCGTGGACAGGTGGTGCCCGAAGTGGAGGCCATCCTGCGGGCCAACAGCCGCACTCCGGATGTGATTCTTGGAGACATACGCGGCCAGGTTGGCACCGCCCGCCTTGGGGAGGAGCGTCTTCATGATATGGTCGCAAGATACGGCCTTGACACCGTGCTGGCAACGTTCGCAGATCTTCAGGACAAGACCGAAAAGCGGGTGCGCAAGGTGATCGCGGGATGGAAGGACGGGATCTTTGAAGCCCAGGCCTGGGTGGACAACGACGGCGTTCTGCTGGACCGCCCAATCCTTTACCATGTCCGCATCGAAAAGACAGGGGATCGGATCCTGTTCGACTTCTCTCAGTCGGCGGACCAGACCCTTGGACCGCTCAACGTGCGTCCGCCTCTTGTGCGCGGTTGCTGCTACTACGCGATGGTCGCGATGATCGATCCGGAGCTCGGAAACAACGGCGGACTGGCGCGGGTTGTCGAAACCAGATTCCGCCGGGGGTCGGTGCTGGACCCGGTTTTCCCGGCGCCAACCAACACCTACATGGCCTCTGCCACGGCGGTGACGGAGGCGGTCCTTCAGGCTATGAACGGGCTGATACCAGAGAAGAAGGTGGCCGGAATGGGTGGAGTCGGCGGAATGGTCATTGGCGGCCAGCGCCAGGACGGCTCCTCCTATGTGCAGTATGAATTGATCGGTGCAGCCTACGGCGCCCGTTCGGGGAAGGACGGTGTTTCCGGTGTCAGCGTTCTCTTGGACAACGCCAAGACCGCGCCTATCGAGGTGGTGGAGACGGAGTTCCCTGCCCGCGTCCGCCGGTTTGAGCTGGTTTGCGATTCTGGCGGGCCTGGGGAGTTCAGGGGTGGTCTGGCCGCGAGGCGTGAATACGACATTCTCGCCCCAAAGGCCCAGTTGACCCTTCGCGGCGGAAAGCACACCCAGCCTCCTTTTGGCGCCGACGGCGGAGGCCCGGGCCGATTGGGTGCCTGCATCATCAATCCGGGCCGGGAGGACGAGCAGTCCCTGCCAAGCCGCTTCGGGGGAGTTGCCCTCGAAAATGGTGACGTCCTGTTGCTGGAAAAGGCCGGTGGTGGAGGGTTGGGGTCGCCCAAGGACAGGCCATGGGACAAACTGCTTCAAGACGTTCTGGACGGCTACGTGAGTTTCGAATCCGCAGTTTCAGACTATGGCGCCGACCCTGAAAAGCTGCGCGAGGCTGTTGACGATTGGAAGGGCCGGTCATGAGTAGTGGAGGTTCGATGCGACGGTTGCGCGTAGGGGTGGACACTGGCGGCACATTCACCGATTTCGTGGTGCTGGATGAGGACCGGGGGACTTTGGACGTGTTCAAGGTGCCTTCAACGCGTCCAGACCAGGCGGACGGAATAATAGGAGGACTGGCTGACTTTCTTTCCCGTTCCGGTGATCCCGCAGAGGCGGTCAGCTTTTTCTGTCACGGAACAACCGTTGGGACCAACGCCATTCTGGAGGCGAGCGGGGCCCGGACAGGACTTGTGGTTACCGAAGGGTTCCGGGGAATCTATGAAGTCGGTGAACAGGCCCGTGGCCATGGCAGCATAATCTACGACCTCTTTTTTGAGAAGCCCCGCCCCCTTGTTCCCGCACGGCTCACAGAGGAGGTGCGGGAACGTGTCGGCTCCCTCGGAGAGGTGCTGGCTCCAATTGACGAGGAGAGCGCCCGAAAGGCCATCGAGCAGCTGGTGCGCCATGGAGTTGAGTCGGTGGCGATTTGCTTCCTGTTCTCGTTCCGCCATCCTGAGCACGAGCAGCAGGTGAAGCGGCTCTTTGAAGAAATGGCACCGCACATAAACGTCTCCATCTCATCCGAGATCGCACCGGAGATCCGCGAGTACTACCGGATGTCGACGACCGTGGTGAACGCCTATCTGAACCCTTTGTTGGGCCGCTACGTCCGCAGCCTCGATGACCGCTTGTACGGCTTGGGGGTGCGAACCGATCAGCGCTACATTATCCGCTCCAATGGCGGTGTAGCTTCATTCGACACCGCCCGTGACAGGAGCGTGCAGACGATACTGTCGGGTCCCGCGGCTGGCGTGGTCACCGCCCAGCACGTGGCAGCTTCGGCGGGCCTTTCTAACCTGGTCACTTTCGACATGGGCGGAACGAGCACCGACGTTGCACTTATCAAGGAGGGACAGGCGGTGCGCCGAATGGGTGGCAAGGTGCACGATCTGGATGTCCTGGTCCCGATGCTTGATATCCACACTGTGGCCGCCGGGGGAGGCACCGTCGCATGGGTGGACGACATGGGCGCCCTGCAGGTCGGCCCCAGAAGCGCCGGGTCGTATCCCGGGCCAGCCTGTTACGGCAATGGCGGCACCGAGCCGACGGTTACAGACGCAAACGTGGTCCTGGGAGTCCTGAGCGCCAACCAGCCCCTGGCCGGGGGCGCCTTGAGCCTTGACCGCCAGGCCGCTGAGCGTGCAATTTCGGAAAGGATCGCCAAGCCGTTGGGCCTTTCGGTTGCCGCCGCCGCCCGTGGAATCGTCGAGATCGTAAACGTCAAGATGCAGGAGGCCATAAAGGTCGTCTCGTCCAACAGAGGATACGACCTGAGGGATTTCTACCTCTTTGCCTTTGGAGGGGCGGGGCCGCTCCACGCATGCCAGATCGCAGAGGAGATGGGAATGAAGGGCGTGGTGATCCCTCCGTACCCAGGTGTGACCAGCGCGCTGGGTCTTTTGCTCAGCGACGTTCGCCACGACTACGTCTACTCCGACCTGCGGGATCTGGACGAGGTGAAACCCAGCCATGCGAGATCCATTCTTTCGAAACTGCGCGACCGTGGAATGGAGCAGCTTCGCCAGGAGGGCTTCGCCCCGGAACTGTGCCGCTTCGACTGGGACATGGATCTGCGCTACATAGGCCAGGGTTACGAGCTGACGGTGTCTTTGCCCGATCTGCCGCACGCAATCGAGGATCTGCACCAGCTGCGTCAGCGATTTGACGAGGCGCATCTTCAGTTGACGGGCCATTCAGCTCCCGAAGAAAGGGTTGAAGCGGTCAACTACCGCGTGACCGCCATTGCCACCGTGCCCCGGGCTCCGCTTACAGTTCCGCTCGCTGAAGGGGGCACCCTGGACTCGGCTCATGTGGCGGATACCGAAGTGTTCTTCCGGGACAAGGCCGAAACGGTGCCAATGTACCAGAGGAGCAGCCTTCCTTCGGGCATGACGGTGCCAGGTCCGGCGGTCATCGTTCAAAATGATTCGACCACGGTGCTGGGCCCAGGCCAGACCGGCACGGTTGACCCCTGGGGATACCTGCGGGTCGAATCGTAACAAAAGAGGCGCAGTTCAATTAATTATTTGTGGAAAGAGGGGGATCGCATGCGTTTGAAGGACCGGGTCGCGATTGTAACTGGCGGAGGCAAGGGGATCGGATCGGCCTATGTCCACGGCCTTTCACGTGAAGGAGCCAAGGTGGTGGTGGCGGACATCGACTTGGCTGGGGCAACGGATGTGGCTGGACAGATCCGAGCCAGCGGGGCCGAGGCCGTCGCGGTTGAGGTGGACATCTCAGACCCAGAAAGCACCGAGGAAATGGCGAAGTCGGCCATTTCTGCATTCGGTGGAATTGACATTCTCATCAACAACGCCTCGCTGATGAGCGCGTTGCCCCGCCGCCCCTGGTATGAGATTCCGGTCGACGAGTGGGACCGGGTGATGTCGGTGAATCTGCGCGGAATGTTCCTCTGCTGCAGGGCTGTCTTTGGGACCATGAAGAAGCAGAAGTACGGAAAGATTGTCAATATTTCCTCCGGCCGCATCTATGAGGGAATGCCGAACCGGCTTCACTACACAACCTCAAAGGCTGGCGTCGTGGGCTTCACCAGGGCTTTGGCACGGGAAGTCGGAGATGACAAAATATGCGTGAACGCGATATCACCGGGATTCACCCAGAGTGAGACGCAAGTGGCGACAAGCAGCGCAGAGTACATGAAAGCTCACATCGACCGGCGCTGTTTCAAAAGAGTGGAGTACCCGGACGATCTTGTGGGAACGGTCGTCTTTTTGTCGTCGGCGGAGAGCGACTTCATGACTGGTCAGCTCCTCAATGTCGACGGCGGATACTCGATGCATTAGGTTCAAAAGAACGAAAAGAGTGCTGAATTGCGTTGCGCACATTAGGGGGTAGTAAATGAGTTGGCTTGTGGGAATCGATACTGGGGGCACCTTTACCGATTTGGCCGCCGCAGATACCGAGACCGGAACGATCTATACGCTCAAGGTGCCGTCGGTGCCGGAGAATCCGGCCCTTGCGGTCATGGCGGCGGTAACTCAACTGGTCGAGGAGTATCCTGTGACCTGGTCGGATATACATTTTCTCGCCCATGGTACGACGGTGGCGACCAACGCGATCTTAGAGGGCAAGGGTGCCAAGTCGGGTCTCCTTATAAATGACGGGTTGCGGGCGATCTATCCAATGAGGGCTGGCAACCACCCGTCGGGACCTGACCTGATCGACCCTTACTATGTCAAGCCGCCCGAACTGATTAGGCCCGCGCTGACCCGGGAGGTCAGGGGACGGATCGGGTTCGACGGCAAGGAAGTCCAGCCGCTCAATGAGGACGACGTGCGCAAAGGGGCGCTGGAACTCAAGGGCGAGGGCGTGGAGTCGGTGGCTGTCTGCTACCTGTTTTCCTTTGCCAATCCCAGGCACGAGGAGCGCACCAGGGAATTGATAAGGGAAGTCTTTCCGCAATGCCGGGTGTCGCTGTCGAGCGAGGTGCTTCCAGTCATCAGGGAGTATCCGCGGCTTTCCACAACCGCGCTCGACGCCTACGTTGGACCGGTTGTTTCGCGTTACTTCGAGGACCTGAGCGGACGTCTAGGAGAGGCTGGAATCAATACCCAGCGCTTCTACATCATGCAGTCGAGTGGCGGGCTCAAACGGATGGCCCTGGCGGTGAGGTTTCCGAATGAGACGCTCTTGTCGGGTCCCGCGGCGGGAGTGGTATTCAGCCAAAAGCTGAGCGGGCAGAGCGGATGTCCGAACCTTCTGACCTTCGACATGGGCGGAACAAGCGCGGACATGAGTGTATTGGCGGGGGGCGGCGTGGATGAAACACGTGAAGGCTCAATCGCCGGTCAGGACCTTGGCACGCCGATGATTCAGATACGGACTATCGGTTCCGGTGGGGGAAGCCTGGCATATGTGGGCAAGGACGGTCTTTTGAAGGTGGGTCCGGAATCGGCCGGGGCGGTTCCCGGCCCCGCATGTTATGGCCGTGGTGGAACCGAGCCGACCGTCACTGATGCCAACGTACGTCTGGGCTATCTGAGCGTGGACAACTTCTTGGGTGGACGGATGGCCGGGAACGCCGAGCTTTCCAGCAAAGCGTTGCATAAGGTGGCGGATACCATGGGCATCGACGACGTCGCCCTGGCGAGGGGAATCCTAAAGATCGTCGACACCCAGATGGCGGTGGGATTGAGAATGGCGTTGATGGAGCGCGGCGCCGATCCCAGAGACTTCGTCCTGGCGGCCTTTGGCGGCTC